>SVQN01000094.1 GCA_015065295.1 Oscillospiraceae bacterium | reverse complement strand
CGAGGGCAGAAATTCTTCAACCAATTTTTAAAAGCGAGGAACAAACAATGTACGAGGACAAGACCTTAAAGTGCAAGGAATGTGGCAACGAATTCGTATTCACTGCCGGTGAACAGGAATTCTACGCAGAAAAGGGCTTCCAGAACGAACCCCAGAGATGCAAGGCATGCCGCGACAAGAGAAAGAACGCAACCCGCGAAGGTAAGGAAAGAGAACTCTTTACCACTGTTTGCGCTCAGTGCGGTAAGGAAGCTAAGGTTCCCTTCCAGCCCAGCAATGACAGACCGGTATACTGCTCCGAATGCTTCGCAGCAATGAAGCAGCAGTAAGCTGAATTTGCTCTCGGGCGACCGTAACAAATACAGACAAGAGGTGCATTTTTGTGCCTCTTTTTGTTTTTTCGCAAATTCAAAGGTTTTTTGTATTTTGTTGAAGATTGATATATACAAAACGCGGGAAATGTGTTATAATTAATGTGTATAGTTATATCATGCGTATGGAGAAACTGATTGATCTATGGAACAAAAAATAAAAAAATCCAATAACGGAGGACGGGGACAGAGACCCGGAGACAATTCCCGCAGACCCGGAGACAGTCGGGAACGCCGTTCTTATCCGGAACGTCGTTCGGCTCAGGGCGGTTTTGAACGTCGTGAAAATGTCGTGGTCGGACGGAACGCGGTGCGCGAACTTCTGAATTCGGAAACCCCGGTGGACAAGATCCTTGTATCCGGCCGCGAAGGTTCGGTCGTTGCGCTGATCGCTCAGGCAAAGGAACGGAAGATTCCGGTGGTGGACGCGGATTCTGCGGCTCTCGACCGTCTGTCCGGCGGTGAAAATCATCAGGGAATCGCGGCGTACGTCGGCGAAAAGGAATACTCGACCATCGAGGAAATTCTGGAAACGGCGGCGGAACGCGGGGAAAAGCCTCTGATCGTCGTCTGTGACGGAATCGAAGACCCTCACAATCTCGGCGCGGTAATCCGCTGTGCGGAATGTGCCGGTGCTCACGGGGTGATTATTCCCGAACGTCGCGCGTGCGGTCTGACTCCGGCGGTATCCAAAGCGTCAGCGGGTGCGATTCTTCACATGAAGATTGCGCGGGTCGGAAATATTGCCCAGACCATTGAAAAGCTCAAGGAGAACGGTGTGTGGACCTTTGCTGCGGAAGCGGGCGGGATGGATTTCTATGAAGCGGACTTCAATCTCCCGTGTGCGATCGTTCTCGGAGGCGAAGACAGCGGTGTCAGCCGTCTGGTGCGTGAACGCTGTGACTTCACGATCTCCATTCCGATGTTCGGGCAGGTGAATTCACTGAATGTCTCCACGGCGGCATCGGTGCTTCTTTGCCGTGCGGCGAGAATGCAGAGAATGTAATTGTCTGATAAGAAAGGAATGACTGCGGCAGACGCGGCAGTCCGTGTACTTGTTATGGCTAAAAATAAGAAAAACCGAAAAGAGAACGCGGGGGACACGCTGTTCGGGCGGCTCGGACGGAATTCGCCGAAGAAGACGGAGCGTCCGGACGAGTTTCTCGGGGAAGATTACGATCTTTCGGCGGACGCGGAACAGGAGATGGAATACGATTCCATTGATGTGACGGCGGAAGGCGACGAGTCCGACAGCGATCTGGATATCAATGAGCTTCTGCGGAAGTATATGCCGGAATATTCCGGTGAGGAATCGCAGAGCGGTACAGGAGGAGGAACCGGTGTTCTGTCGCGACTGAAACAGAGCGGCGGAAGGACGGCTGAGAGTGCGGATGACAAACTGATCTCCGCGCTGGACTCCGTATTTTCCAGTTCCGTTGAGGAAGGGGAACCTGTCAGAGCGGAGGAATTCGAGGAAACCGCATTTGGCGGGGAAGAATTCGCCGAAGAGGAATTTGCGGACGACGATTTTTCGGACGAGACGGAAACAGCGGAAGAAATTCCGGAAGAAGTTCCGGCTGTGAAGGAAAAGAAACCGAAAAAAGGCGGATTGTTCGGCGGATTCGGCAAGCGCAAGGCGGTGGAAGAACCGGAAGAAACGTTTGCGGAATATGAACTGGATGAAACCGGGGAAGCGGATGAACTGCCGCTGACGGAAGACCTTCCGGAACTGTCCGAAGAAGATGCGGACGCTGTACTGTATGACGAAGAGACGGTTGATCTTCCCGGGGAGACTGCGGAAGAGGAACCGATTCTTGAGGAAATTTCGGAAGAGGATTTCACGGAAGTTTTCGAGGAAGAAGCTCCGAAAAAGGGCTTTGGGTTCGGATTCCGGAAAAACAAGAACAAGAAAAAGAAGAAGCAGGCAGAGCCTGAGCAGTCTGCCGGTCTTGCGGAAGAGGAACTTCCTGAGGAGGACACCTTCCTGGAAGACCGTATGGATTCTGCGTTTGCGGAGGAATTTGACGAGGCGGCAGAACCGGAAGAATTCGCGGAAGAAACTGCGGAAGCCGGGGAAGCGGGACTCAGCCTTGAAATTGAGGAAGCTCCGGAAAAGGACGAACTTGCGGATGTTGACGAAGTTGACGATCTGATTGAAGAGCTTGAGGAAGAGCAGAAAGAATCCGATGAGGATTTCACGGATGAACCGATCGACTCGACGGACATGAATCTCATGATCGCGTTCGGGCTGGACAACAAGGGGGACAGAAAGGCGGATCGTGCGAAGGAATTCGGCGACCGTCTGGAAGCGAAGCAGCAGTCCCACACGGCTGTTCAGAAGGTTATGCTCGACCGTCCCGAATTTGTCGATAAGACGCAGACGCCGAAGATCCGCAAGGAATTCCGCCGCCGCAGCACTGCGCTGTGGATAAAGCTGGTGCTCAGTGTGGTCTTTACCGTTCTGCTGATGCTGTTTGAAAATATTGAAGTTGTGACCAGACTGTTTACCGGTTCGGCGAAGCAGTTCGGCGGTGTGTTTGACCCTGCGGTGTACCCGACGGTATACATTATGGTAAGCCTGCAGCTGATGCTTCTGGCGTGTCTCTGCGCGTACGAACAGATTCTGAACGGGTTCAAATATCTGTTCCGCGGCGTTCCGAAGCCGGAAACGATGCTGTCGATCATGACGGTGCTCGGAATTCTGTATTCCGTAATTTTGGTACGTCTTACCTCCGGTGAACCGGTGATGTTCAACTTTATGGTTGCGCTGACCGCTGTGTTCACGCTGATTTATGCACTCTATAACCACAAGCGGGAAATGCTTAACTTCCGGATTGTGGCAAACAAGAAGCCGAAGCACATTGTCCGCCGCCTGCCGGATGAACAGTCCGAAGGCGAAGCAAGAGCATTCGAGGACAACGACGAAGTCTGCGACGTTATGAAGATCGAAAAGACCGACTTTATCGAAGGGTTCTTCGGCAGACTCAGCAAGCCCGACCCGGCAACCACGCACTTCATGGCGGCACTTCTCAGCGCGATGGGGGCGATTGCGGTTCTGTTCGGGATTCTCACCTACGTTCGCGGCGGCGAAGCGGATGCGGTTCTCGGGGCTGTTTATGCGGCTCTGCTGATCGTGGCACCGCTGTCGATTTACATTACGTTCAGCTATCCCTTCTACCGTGCGAACGTTGCGGCGAAGGAATACGACAGTGCGATCATCGGGGAGGCTTCGCTGGAAGAATACTCCAATGCGTCGATCATCAGCTTTGATGACAAGAACGTGTTCCCGTCCTATTCCGTGAAGCTCCAGAACATCCGCATCTGCAACAACGCGCGGATTGACCGTGTGTTCTACTATGCGGCGTCGGTCTTTGCGTATGCCGGCGGTCCTCTGCAGGATGTCTTTGAATTTGCAACGGTTGAAATGGGACATTCTTCCAATGTCAAGATTTTTGATACCGAGCGCGGTTTCCTGGCAACGCAGGTGGACGGAGTCAACATTATTTTCGGCACCTACGATGCACTGACCCAGCGCGGTCTGGAAATTTCGGACAGCGACGCGGCGGATGACGTGGATCTTTCCGACGAACTGTCGATCATGTATATGTTCCGCGAAAACAAGCTGATTGCGAAGATGTACATCATGTATGTGATGGATGCGGACATCGACCTGATCCTGAAGCAGTTCTCCGGCAGCGGTCTGTATGTCTGTGTACGGACGTTTGACCCGAACATTGACGAACGCATGATTGCGCGGAAGCTGAACATGAAGCGGATGCCGCTGAAGATCGTCCGTTATGCAAGTGCGGAGGAAGTGACCTTCTATGAAGAAAAGGTGGACAGCGGTCTGGTGACCTGCGGTACGCCGAAGTCGCTCCTGCAGGTGATTTCATACTGCGAAAAGGTTCTGCGTACGAGAAAGACAAACATCGCGCTCAGCGTTCTGTCTGTTATGATCGGCGCGGCGATCCTTGTTCTGCTGCTCCTGTCGAACTCGATGGGTCTGCTGAACTCGCTGTACATCGCCATCTACCAGCTCATCTGGATGATTCCGCTCGCCATTTCGTCGAGAATGTTTATTCGATAAGGGGGATGCGCCGGGGAGGAACTTTTTGGAAAAAGTTCCTCCCCGGACCCCACCTCAAAAACTTTCGGACGAATGAGTTTGGGGTTCGTTTAGCTGGAATCTGGAGAAATCTAATCGTCTTTTTATTTAAAAGGGTTTTGAAAGGGGTTCGGGGAAAACTGGAGCTTCCACTTTGTGGAACTCCCCTTAAAAAAGTTTTCCCCGATTATCTATACTTATGAGAGAAGATATCAGAAGTTTTATTACGCAGGTGCAGAAGCCGGGGCGGTATACCGGCGGGGAAACGAACTGCGTTATGAAGAATTTGGATGACGTGAAGATGCGCGTGGCGTTCTGCTTCCCGGATACCTATGAAATCGGGATGTCGAACCTCGGGATGCGGATTCTCTGCGACTGCTTCAACGCCGTGGACGGTGTTTGGTGTGAACGTGTGTACGCGCCGTGGGTCGATATGGAAGATGAAATGCGGAAGCGCGGCATCCCGTTGTTCACGCACGAAAGCGGTGACGGCGTGGGCGAGTTTGACGTGGTGGCGTTCACCATGCAGTACGAGCTCTGCTACACGACCATGCTGAATATGATCGATCTTGCCGGAATTCCTCTGCGCCGGGATGAACGCGGCGAGGATGATCCGGTTCTGCTTGCCGGCGGTCCCTGTTCGTACAATCCCGAACCGGTCGCGGATTTCATTGACGTGTTCTCCATCGGAGAGGGCGAAGAGGCTCTTCCGGAATTTGCGAGACTGTATCTGGAAATGAAGGAAAACGGAACGTACACGAAAAAAGCGTTCCTGTACCGTGTGGCGACCGAACTGAAGGGATTCTATGTTCCGGAATTCTATCAGATTTCCTACAACGAAGACGGGACGATTGCCGCGATTGACACGACGGACGGAGCGGTTCCGAAGGTGGTTGTCAAGCGCGTGGTCGAGGATTTTGACAAGTGCTATGTTCCGCTGAATCCCGTGATGCCGAACATTGAAACGGTGCATGACCGTGTGACGATGGAAGTCATGCGCGGCTGTATCCGCGGGTGCCGGTTCTGTCAGGCGGGGATGGTCTGCCGTCCGGTGCGCGAAAAGGCTCCGGAAACGCTTGACTGTATCGCCCGGACGATGGTGGACAACAGCGGCTACAGTGAAATCTCGCTGTCGTCCCTGTCGATCAGCGACTATACGAAGATCGGTTCGCTGACGGATAAACTGCTGTCGTGGACGGATGACGCGATGGTCAATCTGTCTCTGCCGTCGATGCGCGCGGACAGCTTCACCAAGGAACTCATGGATAAAATCTCGACCGTCCGCACCAGTACGCTTACATTTGCGCCGGAAGCGGGTACGGCGAGACTGCGCGACATTATCAACAAGAACATTACCGAAGAAGAAATTCTCCGTGCGGCAGGGGTTGCCTACGCGGCGGGGAAGAATCAGATCAAGCTGTACTTCATGGACGGTCTGCCGGGTGAAACCTACGAGGATATCGAGGGAATTTCGACGCTGGCGAGCCATGTGGTGGACGAATATTACCGTACGCCGAACCGGAACAAGGCACGTCAGCCGCAGGTTACGCTGTCGGTTGCCTGCTTCATCCCGAAGCCGCATACCCCATTCCAGTGGGAACGACAGAACACCATTGAAGAACTGATGGACAAGCAGAAGTTCCTCTCGGAAAAGATCACCGACCGGAAGGTGCGCTATAATTATCACGACGCGAAGGTCTCCCGTCTGGAGGCAGTGTTTGCGCGCGGCGACCGCCGTCTCGGAAAGGCTCTCGAAGAGGCGGTCAAGCGTCATGTGCGCTTTGATGCGTGGGAAGAATACTTCGACTACGACGGATGGATGGATATTTTTGAAACCGTCGGCATTGATCCGGCGTTCTATGCGAACCGGACGATGGCGGACGACGAAATTCTGCCGTGGGATATGATTTCTGCGGGGATTTCGAAGGAATTCCTGCTGTCCGAACGTCATAAGGCACAGGCGGTGATTGCAACGCCGTCCTGTAAGGAAAAATGCTCCGGCTGCGGCGTGAACAAGCTGGTGGACAAGAAGTTCTGCCGCTGGTGTCCCGGCCATCCGGAAAGCGAAGACAGCGCAGGCGTGATTGCGGACGCTCAGACGGGCGGCGTGAAGGAAGTCATAGAAGAGGAGGAAAAGCCGGTTCCGGCAAAGGGAAGCATCAAGGCGGCGCGTCATGTGCGTGTGCGCTTCCGCAAGTTCGGAGCGATGCTGTACATTTCTCACCTTGACCTGTCGAAGACGCTCATGCGTTCGATCATCCGCTCCGGTCTGCCGATTTATTATACGGAAGGATTCAACCCGATCCCGAAGATGGTCTTTGCAACTCCGCTGTCGGTCGGTGTCGGCGGGGATGCGGAAATTCTCGACCTCCGCATGATGAAGACGATCTCCAACGCGGAAATTCTGGAAAAGCTGCGCGCGGTCATGCCGAACGGCATCGAAGTGACGCAGGTCTACGAACAGAAGGGCAAGCTGACCGACATCAAGTGGGCGGTCAATGAAATCCGTTATACCGATGTACAGGTATCGGAGGAAACCTGCGCGGCGATTGAAGAAATGTTCCGACATCCGGTGGTGATGATGAAGCGTTCCAAGAGCGGCGACAAGGAAACCGATATCACGGAACTGATCCGCTCGGTTGCTGTGGAAGCGGACGACAATCATCTGACGATCACGGCGGTTACGTCGGCGGACAGCACGAAGTATCTGAACCCCGAATACGTCGCACAGGCGGTCGAGGAAAAGTTCGGAATTTCCGGCGAACGCGGCTGGCACATTATTACGAGAAAGAAGCTGCTGCTGGAAGACGGCGAGACGGCATTTGTCTGAGAAAATCGAAGGAGAGGGACGTTGGTTCCTCTCCTTTTTTGTGTTCATAGTGTTTTTTTAATGATGTGCAGGTCGTTTTTGTCGTTGATGGTCAGAATGAAAATGTCGGAGAGACGGAGATTCCGGCGACGGAGTTCTTTTTTCAGCTGTTCTTCTGTCCAGTTGATGAGGATGAGACTGTCCTCGAGAATTTTTCCGTCGGCAACACAGAGGTGGTCAATGCCGGTTTCGTCCGGGGTGAGGGAAAGCGTTTCGGGTGTCGCCGGTGCATTTGCCGCGTAGGGGAAGACGGAGAGCTGACCGTTTTCCTCGAGGATCGCGTAATTGATCTCTGAGAGGGCGGAGTAGCCCTTCTGACGGAGTTCGGAAAAAAGTTCGGCGATATCCACACGGTTTTTCTTCAGTTCTTTCTGGATCAGTTCGCCGCGGCGGATCAGGATGGACGGCGTTCCGCAGATAAGGCGTTTGAGCCGGCTGCTTTTTATAAGAAGGTAGGAGATGAGCAGTTCCACGGAGAGGAGCAGGACGATGGCGGCGATGGCTTGGAGGAGGGGGACGCTGTGGTCGAGGATGGGCGTGGCGGCGATTTCGGAGAGCATGATGGTGATGATGAATTCGGAAATCTGAACCTCGCCGATCTGACGTTTGCCCATGAAGCGCATGGATACGATCAGGGTGAAATAGAGGATGATGGTGCGGATAAAGATGGTGAACATGAGGATAGTATGCGTGGTGGAGAGGGATTTTATGCGGAAAAGAGGGGATTCAAGAGAGAATAAGAAAAAACTCGAAAAAACTCAAAAAACTTTTGCAAAAGGTATTGACAAGCGATGTAAGAAGTGATATAATAACGGGGCTGTCAACGAGACGGCGTCACGAAGGCTCCAAGCCAAGCGGATGAAAAAGTTTTTAAGAAAACTTTCGAAAACCTCTTGACAAACGGAATCGGATGTGATATAATAAACAAGTCGCCGACAGAAAGGCGACGATCACGAAAGAAGCAAGCCTGAGAGCGGATGAGGTACAACCTCAAACCTCTACAAAGAGCGAACAAAAAAGTTTAAAAAACTTTTGAAAAACCTCTTGACAAAGGCAAGCGGATGTGATATAATAAGAAAGTCGCCGGAACAACGGCGGCGATCAAAAAAAGATCGCTCATTGAAAATTGAACAACAATGTACTAAGAAAGACTCCGAAAATTCTTTTGAATTTACAAAAGCTC
>SVQN01000011.1 GCA_015065295.1 Oscillospiraceae bacterium | reverse complement strand
GTTGTGCGGACAACAGAAAAGACCGGTTTTTCGACCGGTCTTTATTTTTTATATATTCCCTTTTCAGATGAAAGTTTTTTGAAAGGGGTTCGGGGAAAACTTTTTTTCAAAAAAGTTTTCCCCGAGAATCTTACTTTATAACAATCTTCGTGCATTCCGTGCCGCAGAGCTGTGCGCTCTTGGCATCCGGCTGGTGTCCGCCGACGTAGAGTTCGAGTTTTCCGTCGGGTTCAACGCGCGCACCGTCCGCGAGAACGGCCTTCAGCCAGTATTTGTTTACCTTTACGGTCACATCCGCCGTATCTCCTGCCTTCACATTGACCGCCTTGACGCCGCAGAGCTGGTACAGCGGAGTCGGGGTGCGGGAGTCGGTGTAGGATGCGTAAACCTGTACCTTTTCCATACCGTCACGGCTGCCCGTATTGGCAACGGTCATCGAAATTTCGTAAGCGTCGTCCGTTTCTGACGCGATCTTCACGTTGTCGTACGCGAATGTCGTGTAGGACAGACCGTAGCCGAACGGATAGAGAACGTCGCCGGTGAAGTAACGGTAGGTGCGTCCGGTCATGTCGTAGTTTTCGTATGCCGGAAGATCGTCGCAGGAGTGGTAGAACGTCAGCGGGAGCTTTGCGCTCGGGGAATATTCGCCCGCGATGAGACGTGCCGCCGCCAGACCGCCGACCGCGCCCGGATACCAGCCGTGGATGACGGCATGAGCATGATTCGTCAGCTTTTCGCCGAGATCGACCGCGCTGCCCGCGAGAACAACGACAATCACGTTGTCGCACACGTCGCAGACTGCTTCGGCGAGGTCCATCTGGGTCTTCGGAAGCTGGAGACGCTTGCGGTCGCCGCCTTCGAAGTAGTCGTTCTTCACCTGGATTTCTTCGCCTTCGATGTGGCAGTCCAGACCGAGGACGAGAACGGTGATGTCGGCATTCTTCGCGTAAGCGATGCCTTCGCTGATCATATTGGTGAAGCCGGAGCAGTCGTTGCGCTTGTCAACGAAAATGTTCGCACCCTTTGCCGCACGGACGGAGGACTTCGCAAAGACGCGGCGCATACCGTCGGCAACGGTGATATATTCGGACGCCATGCCGTTGTAGTTGCCTTCGAGAGCAACGTGGGACATCGCGTTCGGACCAATGACGGCGATCTTGTGGGACTTTTCCGCATCAAGCGGGAGGAAGCCGTCGTTCTTCAGGAGAACCATACATTCTTCCGCTGCACGGAGATTGAGGTCACGGTGTTCTTCGCAGTCGAGCTTGTCGAACGGGATATCGGAGTACGGACGGACTTCTTCGAATTCGCCGAGGAGGTAGCGGATCGTGTAGACCTTGACCGCCGCTTCGGTGAGGTCGTCTTCGGTGATGAGGTCCTGTTCGTAGGCTTCCATGAGGTGCGTGTACGCATCGCCGCAGTTGAGGTTGCAGCCCGCCTTGAGAGCGAGAGCCGCCGCTTCTTCCATGGTGTCGGTGTAGTGATGGAACTTGCAGATGTCGTAAATCGCGCCGCAGTCGGAAACGAAGTAGCCGTCGAAGTTCCACTGACCGAGGAGGATGTCGCCGATCAGTTCGCTGTGACCGCAGCAGGGCTGGCCGTTGGTACGGTTGTACGCGCCCATGACGCCTGCAACGCCGCCTTCCTTGACGCACCATTCAAACGCCGGGAGATAGGTTTCCCAGAGGTCGTGCGCGCTCGTGACGGAGTTGAAGCTGTGTCTGCCGGCTTCGGGACCGGAGTGAACGGCGAAATGCTTCGCGCAGGCAGCGGATTTGAGGAATTCACCGTCACCCTGAAGCCCCTTGATGTAGGGAACGGCGAGAGAAGCGGTGAGGAACGGGTCTTCGCCGAAGGTTTCCTGTCCGCGTCCCCAGCGGGGGTCACGGAAGATGTTGATGTTCGGGGTCCAGTAGGTCAGACCCTTGTAGATGTCGAAGTCGTTATATTCGACGCTGTTGTTGTACTTCGCGCGCGCTTCGGTGGAAACCGCTTCGCCGACTTCGCCGAGAAGGTCGGGGTTGAACGTGGACGCCAGACCGATGGCGTGGGGGAACACGGTCGCCATGCCGGAACGTGCAACGCCGTGGGAGGCTTCGTTCCACCAGTTGTAGTCGTGGATGCCGAGCCGTTCGATGGCGGGGGAATTATAGAGAAGCTGGGACGCCTTTTCTTCGACGGTCATCTGATCGACGAGGGCGCGGGCAAGCTCTCTGGCTTTTTCTTTGGTCATAATGGGACTCTCCTTCATAAAATTTCCGGTATAATCTTATCATGAAGGACGGATTTTGTCAAGGCGGAGATCAGTTTTCGTCCGCGAGGGATTCTGAGGTCATCTGCACGCCGAGACGATATCCGGCGAGGAAGGCATAGCGGTCGTCGATTTTCTTCCGTTCGCAGAAGAACCGTTCGATCTGGCAATACAGGTGTTTCTGTTCGTCGGTCAGCCCGGCGAGGAGCTTTTCGCGGTTTTTATTGAGGAGGCTGGTGATTTCGTTCAGTTCCATATAATACGATGCCGGGCGATCGGACGCACTGATGTTGCCGTTGTAGAATTCGTCAAGGATTTTCATGGGGGACTCCTTTTACTTTATTTGATCGCTGTTTGGATATCATTCTGATGTATTATACACGATCTATGTTAAAATGTCAACGCCAAACGGATATCAAAAGGAGAATTATTATGAATAATTATTATCGCAGACTGCGCGATATGAGGGAAGACCATGACCTTTCCCAACGTCAGCTGGCAACACTTCTTCATATACCGCAATCCCAATATCACCGTTATGAAAGCGGACAGCGTGAAATCCCAATTCACTATCTCATCCGCCTTGCAGTTCTCTACAAAACCTCGACCGACTACCTTCTCGGACTGACAGACAATCCGAAGCCGTATGACAAAATACTGTAAATTATAAAAAGGCTGCTCCGCATCGGTGTGATGGGAACAGCCTTCTATATTTTTATCTTAACGTGAGTTCGAGGAGATAAAATTTGATAAGAGAACTATCAAAACCGTAGGGCGGGGGCTTGTCTCCCGCCGTTACGAACGATTTAAATTTTTTCACGGCGGGAGTAAACCCCCGCCCTACGATGTGTTAACCAACCCATTGGATTTTCCATCGAACTCACGTTATCTTATAACCCCAGATAGCCCTTCAGCACCTTCAGCGCACTGTCCACACCGTTGACATGGGAACGTTCGTACCCGTGGCTGGCGTAAACGCCCGCGCCGATCAGACCGTGGCGGATGTCGTAGCCCGCACGCAGGGTCGCTTCCACGTCGGAGCCGTAGCCGGGGTAAATGTCAACCGCGTAGTCCGCGCCTTCCTTCTTCGCCGCTTCGATCAGCTTGCCCGTTACCTGATAGGAGTAGGGGCCGCCGGAATCCTTCGCGCAGATGGAAACCATTTTTTCGGTGCAGGCCAGTCCGTCGCCGACGCAGCCCATGTCGATAGAGATCGCTTCCGTTACACCGGCCGGAACCGATGCGGAACCGCCGTGGCCGACTTCTTCGTATACGGTGATGTGACCGTAGGTACGGCGCGGGAGCGTGATTTTTTCGTCTGCAAGGTACTTCGCAAAGCCGAGCAGGATGCCGACGGACAGCTTGTCGTCGAGGAAACGGCTCTTGATGTAGCCCGTCTTCGTCACAACGGTGCGCGGGTCGAACGCCACGATGTCGCCGACTTCGATACCGAGCGCACGGGTATCCGCCGCCGAGTGAACGTCTTCGTCGAGAACGACTTCCATTGCGTTCCACGTCCGCTTGGTATCGCCGTAGCTCATGTTGACGTGAACGGACGCGTTGCAGAGCTGGAGCGTGCCTTCGATCACACGGCCGTCACGGGTGTGAACGCGGACGTTTTCGGCTTCCGCATTTTCCGCGCGCATACCGCCGAGGTTCGTCACCTTCAGACGGCCGCTGCCCTTGATTTCGGAAACCATTGCGCCGAGCGTGTCGGTATGCGCTTCGAGGAACAGGCCGTCTTCGGCATCGGTTCCGCCGAAATCAACGAGAACGCCGCCTTTTCTGGTGATCTGCGCGTCAAAGCCGAGTGCCGCAAACGCATCGCGCACCCATTCCGCCGCCGCGTCGGTATAACCGGAGGGGCTGTCGATGGCAAGAAGTTCCACGGTTTTTTCAACCGCGTAATCTGCGTAGGATCTGTTCATGGATAGAAACTCCTTTATGTAAATGATGAAATATCAAAGAAAATCTTATTTTTCCGACGGAATGTCGGTTGCTTCGAGCTTGAAGATCACCGGACGGAAGCCGTCGTTGCAGCTGCTGATCGCCACGCCGGGTTCTTTTGTCCAATCGTTGTAGAAAAAGCCCTCTTTCCCGCCGCCGTTGGCGAGAGCGAACACATACTGATAGATGCAGTTCCACGCCGTGTGGCAGAATCCTTCCGGACAGCGGATGTCCGCGTAATAGACCGCGCCTTCCTTCATGGCTTTGCACGGTCCAAGCTCCGGTTTGCCGTATTCCTTTGCGACGTCGTCCAGAAACATCGTTTTCAGAACGGTGATTTTTACTTTGGTCATAATCCAATCTCCTTTTTGGTAAGGATGTGTCCTGTGAAGGAAATTTTGTGTTGTCGTGGGTATTATACCACGACTGCCGACGGGGTACAAGCGGATTCGGCAAAAAAAGACGGATTTTTGCGGGCAGAACCCCCGTAATTCTTGACAAAAAATGTCGGATACAGTATAATGAAGGAACAGAAATATCCGTAAAATCTTATCCATATTATCAATCAAGGAGAATTTTCTCATGAAAAAACGTCTTCTTTCTCTCCTGCTTGCGGCAATCATGCTGGCATCCGCCGCTTGCAGTGACACTACATCGGACGATCCCGTTGTGACCGATGCCCCCGCAGCGGATACGGCGGCTGCGGAAGCGGTCGAAACCGAAGCGGAAACCGAATTCCTTCCAGACAATCTTCCCGCTGACCTCGACTTCGGTGCGTCGTCCGTCCATACATTCGGCTGGGAAGAAGTGGCGATCACGGAATTCTTCACGGAAGAACTCAACGGCGACGTTGTCAATGACGCCGTATTCCAGCGCAACCAGACCGTGGAAGAACGCCTGAACGTCGTCCTTGAATACACCCTCGCTCCCGGCAACAATGCCAACCATCAGGCATGGGCGAACTCCGTCATCAACAGCACCATGGCGGGCGACGGTGCGTACGATATTGTCGCGGGTTACTCCATGGCGGGTACGCTTCTCGCATACAACCGCGTTCTCCACAATCTGGCCGAACTGCCGCACCTCGATTTTGATATGCCGTGGTGGCCGTCCTCTCTGATGAGCGAAGCGGTCTGCGGCGGAAAGCTGTATTTCTGCTCCGGCGACATTTCGACCAACATGATCAGTATGCTGTACGCGATGTACTTCAACAAGACCGTTGCGGACAATCACGCGCTCGGCAGTCTGTATGAACTGGTTTACGAAGGAACCTGGACGATCGACAAGATGATCGAACTGGCATCTCTCTGCTATGTGGACGCAAACGGCGACGGTACCCGCGACCCGATGGACCATTTCGGCTTCATCACCCAGCCGGTTTACAACGACCCGTTCTTCTTTGCGAGCGGTCTCAGCACCACAACCTTCGGTGACGACGGTCTGCCGATTATCTCTCCCGAATTCAGCGGCGAAAAGACGCAGGCTCTCCTGACCAAGATGGTTGAAATGTACCAGCAGCCGGGTCTGTACCTCGCAGGCTATACGATGGAAGGTTACGACCACGCGCGCAATGCCTTCATGGAAGACCGCGCCCTGTTCTTCGACACCGAAATTTCCTACGCAACCAACTATCTGCGCGCATCCGAAGCATCCTACGGAATTCTTCCGATGCCGAAGTATGACGAAGCGCAGGAAGGTTATCACACCGCCATGTCCTTCCCCTATACGCTGTACGGTATCCCGACCGACGTGAAGAATCCCGAAATGTCGGCAGCGGTTCTGGAATGTCTCGCATCCGAAAGCTACCGCACCGTCTCTCCTGCACTTTTTGAAGTCGCTCTGAAGGTGAAGTTCTCCTCCGACGATGACGCAGGCAAGATGTACGATATCATCCGCGGCTCCGCGAACTTCGACTTCGGCCGTCTGTTCTGCGCGAATATGGGCTACCTGACCTACTCCCTGTTCCGCGACGCGGTTGTCAACGGCAACACCAACTGGGCATCCACCATGAAGGCACAGAGCAAGGTTCTGGACAAATATCTCAGCAAGGTTGTCGAAGCCCTGACTGCGGAATAAAGCGAACCTTTCATAAAAAATCTTGACGTTCCCCTGTGATTGTGATACAATGCAGGGGAACATATTTTTCCGTAAAGGCAGGTATTTTTTATGGAACTCAAAGGAAAAAAGATCGTTTTTCTCGGTGACAGCATCACGGAAGGCCACGGAACGACCGGCGTGGACAAGCATTTTGTCACTCTTGTCGGACAGTGGGGCGAATGCCGCGAAGTGAAGAACTACGGCATCGGCGGCACACGTTTTGCAAAGCAGGCGGTTCCGACGAACGAACGCTGGGATATGGACATGAGCGGCCGCATTGAGGAACTCGACGAAGACGCAGACATCGTCGTCCTGTTCGGCGGCACGAACGACTTCGGTCACGGCGACGCGCCGCTCGGCACATTTGCGGACCGTACGCCGTACACGTTCTACGGAGCGTGCCACCACATCATGACCCGGATGCACGAACGTTTCCCGGGCAAGCCGATGGTGATCCTGACTCCTCTGCACCGTCTGAACGAAGACAACCCGAAGGGAGACGGCAACAAGGCATACAATGTGGCTCCGCTGAAGGTATATGTGAACATCATCCGCGAAGTAGCGGAATTCTACAGCATTCCGGTACTCGACCTGTACGCGGAAAGCGGCATTCAGCCGAAGGTAGATGTAATCCGCGAACGATACTGTCCGGACGGACTGCATCCGAACGATGCGGGACACGAGCTTCTGGCGAAGAAGATTTTCGCTTATCTGAAAGCGATGTGAAAGGATAAGAAAACCGTACAAAATTCTGTACGGTTTTTTCTTATTCCGGCAAATCTTCCGGTGGTTTTGGGTTGAAAAATTTCATAGTACCAAATGGTAATAAACCCAGCACTCTTGCAAAAATGGTGTTATTATAGAATTGCATAATCAAAAAAACAGGAGGATACCTATGAAAATTCTTGATGAACTCTATTACGGCAATATCAGCGGAGGTGACCGGACAGCATATGATCGGGAAGAGTTGACTGATCTTCTCTCTCTGGTCGAGGAAAATCGTCACCTGCTTCTTGCAGAGCTGACAGAAGAACAGAAAGATCGTTTTGATAAAATTTGCTGTGGCCTTGCCGAACAGCGGGATTTAATCGACCGACATTCCTTCCTTACAGGATTTCGTCTCGGCGTTCGTATGATGGCAGAATGCTTTGCAAATAACGAATGAAAAAGCCGTACATGAAAAATGTACGGCTTTCTGCATTAATAAAACGTCAGATTCCAATATACGCTCCGGATTCCACCAGAATCCGCTGGACTTCCTTCACATCCGCCGACTGTACAGTCGTTCCCTCACGGTTGGCAACCGCCGCACCGACGCCTGCCGCTTCACCGGTGGTCGTGCAGATCGGGATAATCCGCACGGATGCCTGCGCTTCGTGATCGACGGAAATGCACCGTCCGCCGACGAGCAGATTGTCCGCATCCGCTGCCTTCGGGATGAGCGAACGGAAGGGGATCGTGTACCACGTTCCGGCAGGGAAGTAATAGTGGCTCGTGCCGCTTCCTTCGGGATTGTGGATGTCAATATCGTAGTTGCCCGCAGCGATCGCATCGTCGAACTTCGTGCAGTCCACAAGATCCTGACCGGTGAGGACGTAGTCCCCGACGAGCATCCGGCTTTCGCGTACACCGATGCTGGGCGCAGTATAGACGAGCCGTGCATTTTCCATTCCGGCGAGCTTGTTCACGCGGAAGAAATCGAGCAGTTCCTGCACCTGCCGTCTGGCTTCCATTTCGGCGCGGGTGACGTCGAAGGGATCAACGGGGTTATGCTTGACCACGCGGGTGGTATTGAAATGGAGCATCCCGTCGATGGGATAGTCGAAGACGAGGATATCTTCGCGGGGATTCGTGAACCGTCCTGCGTCGAGCCACTCCTTATGGAGGCGGCGCATTTCGTCGCGGTTGGCGAAGAACGCCTGCTTATCGACGTTGGCAACGCGGAAGCAGAGGGTCATGGGCTGGCAGAGGTGGTCGGGTTCGCGTCCGAGGACGGTAGGAACATCGGCCATGGTGCAGAGGTCAGCATCACCGGTACAGTCGATGAACATCCGTCCTTCAAAGGTCAGCACGCCCGCCTTGGTGACGACATCCACGGAGTCGATATGACTGCCGTCCTTCTTCACGCCGCAGAGGGTAGCATGGAACAGCACCTGCACGCCGACTTCGAGCATTTTCCGGTCGAGCAGGAGCTTGACGGCCTCATCAAGGAACCCGCTGTCGCCGCGGATATCGCCGGTTTCCTGCAGGTCGCGCACAAGTTCGGCGAGAATCCCGCGGCTGAGGTAATGCTTCTTCGGATTTCCGTCCTCATCCTTCACGGACGTTGCATACGGCATGAGCGGAAAAATGAGGCAATTGGACGCCGCCCCGCCGAGGAATCCGGACGCCTCCAGCAACAGCGTTTTCTGTCCCAGCCGGGCCGCTGCGAGTGCGGCCGCGCATCCGGTGAATCCCCCGCCGAGGACAACGACGTCATACTTGGTTTCGTGTGTCATGGTGGTTCTCCTTTTCTGGTGTTTTTTCTTCATTATATCACAGGGATGGGGGATGTGCAAGGGGAAACGTTCTGGAATTGTCAATTCGCTATTGCCGCTTGCGCGGACTTGCCAAAACAGCGGAACAGTGTCTCGTTTCCTTACCGCTGCCGCTCAGAATATGAAGAAAATCGCCACCAGCTTCCCTCGGATGGCTATGTTTTTCTTCCCCACTTTCTTCCTATATGCAACAAACCCGCCTGAAAAGACGGGTTTGTCAGTAGTCTGAGCTGAGATGCAGGTGCTTTTTCTGCTATTTGCCCCAAGGCGTGTATTCCTTTAGTTGCCGCCTTCCAGGTTGCTGAGGAAGGACTGGTAAGTTCTGTCGAGAACCTTGTTCGCTGCCTTTTCGATCTTCTTGTAGTTCGATGCAAAGTCGGTCAGCTTGCTTCCGAGAGGAGTGAGGAACGCGGTGCCGAGCATATAGCCGCCGAGCGTACCGTTGTATGCGACTGCAAACGGAGAGGTGATGGTATCGTGGATGAGGTCGATCATCTTCGCGTCGTCCTGACCGTCAACGTACTTGACCTTCAGAGCGTTTTCGTACCACTGCGGGATAACCTGCTTGTTGGTTTCACGGCAGAATACTTCGAGACAGGTGTGAACGAATTCTTCACAATCCTTCGGGAGAGTGGAGAGGATCGCGCCCGCTTCGGTGGTGTCGTGGAGAGAAGTTACATAGTTTGCCTGATCTTCGTCGAGCTTCGGATAAGGAATGATACCGACGCCGAATTCGATGTCACGGAGGTTTTCAAGGTCGCCGAGACGGTTGTACCCCATAATAACGGTCTGACCTGCGGAGAATACCTGACGGAGACCCGCTGCGGAGTAGTCCGCAATGTTGGTCAGGGTACCGTTGTTCCAGTACATCTTGTTGAGTTCTTCCAGAATCTTGATGGAGCGTTCGTTGTTGTATGCGTATGCAATGCCTTCATCGGTACGTTCAACGTACGTTACGCCGGTACCGATCAGTGCCGGAATCGCGGAACCCCAGGTACCGATACAGGTGTAGCCGAACAGGTCGCCTTCGGTCATCTGACCGTCACCGTTGAGGTCGCGGGCAACCGCTTCGCAGAGAGTAGCCATCTGGTCGATCGTCCACTTACCGTCGAAGACCATTTCGTTGATGTATTCGGTCGTACCGTAGTTGTCGTTGATGATGGATTCGTTTGCAAAGAGAGCGTGTGCGGATGCAAGACAGTCGGTGAAGTAGTCGCCGAGGAGCATATACATACCGCCTTCCACGAACTGAAGGTCACGCATTGCCGCGCCGTACCAGTACGGCTGGTCGTAGTCCATTACGGTGGTGTTGTAGACGTTGCGCAGGAAGTTGCCGGCAGAAAGACCGGACAGAGCCATGATGTCCTGTGTGATAACGTCGTATTCGTCCGCGCCTGCAAGAACAAGGCTCTTGATGGACGCTTCATGGTTGCTGTAGGAGAAGTTTGCTTCGGTGAACTTCAGCTTGATGTTGAGAAGTTCGGATACCATCAGGTTGCGGGCATAAACCGCGTCGTTGACGATTTCGCCGTTGGTTTCGCCGGTACCGCGGATGAACTTGTCGGCGTTCGTCGCGTCAGTCGCGTCAACGGAGGTGTAGAAACGGAATTCACGGCCGCCGAAATCCACGTCAGCGAACGGGTCGGGAGCTTCGGTTTCTTCGGGAACGGTTTCTTCCGCACCGGCGGTGGGAGTTTCGGTCGCGGTGGTTTCTTCACCGGAGGTCTGCTCGGAGCAGGATGCGAGTGTCGGCACAAGCATCAGCAGCGCGAGAAGGATGGCAAGGGTTTTCTTCATAAATATTGTCTCCTTTGATGGGATGATTCGTTCGCATACGGTATATTTTCTGTAGATTTTCTGCCGCAGCTTCTAAGTAGCTGCTCAAAGTATAGCACATTTTCAACAATCCGTCAATATCTGTCAACCCATACGCCGTGCAATTTGTTATATCCGTTAAATAATTACAGATTTAATTTGTGTATTCTGCACCGTACTTTATGAAGTCTGTTTAGAATTATATGCAATTTTTTTAGAATACGGTACGTTTTACGGGGATATACATCAATCTCTCCGTACATTTTACATTTCAGCACTTTACTTTATTAAACCGATACGGTATAATAGAATTACTTATACAACGAAACCATCATCCCCACGGAGGAAGGAACTATGGCGCATCAGAAACGGGACGAAATGAAGGATTACCTCTTTCAGGCGATCCTCTCCCTTCAGTCGATTGACGACTGCTACAATTTTTTTGACGACCTCTGCACGATCAAGGAGGTGTCCGAAATGGCAAAGCGGATGTGCGGTGCGAAAATGCTCGCCGAAAACCGCGTGTATACCGAAATTACCGAAAAAACCGGCCTGAGCACCGCTACCATCAGCCGCATCAACCGCTGTCTCAAGTACGGCAGCGACGGCTACAGCGAAGTTCTGCGCCGTCTCGACGAAGCGGGTGTGGAGCCGCCGCTCCCCGCAAAGACGGAAACGGAGGAAAGCAATGGCTGACGGTTACAGCGTACTGGCTCCGGTGTACGACCGGCTGAACGATACCGTGGACTACGCCGCATGGGCGGATTTTCTCGAGGCGTGCATCGAACGGTTCGGCTCCGGAACTTCCGGCACTCCGAAAGACGGCGCGTCCATTCTCGATCTGGGATGCGGCACCGGCTCCATGACCATCGAGCTGGCAAAGCGCGGTTATGACATGACGGCTCTCGACCTGTCCGAAGATATGCTCGCGGAAGCGGACGTACGCGCAAGGGAAGCGGGACTCGATAACATCCTGTTCCTCTGTGAAAATATGTGCTGCTTCGATCTGTACGGGACGGTCGATCACATTGTATGCTGCCTTGACGGAATCAATCACCTGACGAACCGCGAGGACCTGCTCGAATGCTTCTCGAACGCAGCAATGTTCCTCAACCCGGGCGGACTGTTCATGTTCGACCTGAACACCCCCTATAAATTCAAAACGACCTACGCCGACCGGGATTACATCCTCGAAGACGACGGAATCATGTGCTGCTGGCGGAACCGTCTGAACAAAAAGGGCGACGTAGTCACGTTCTACCTGACCGTCTACGAGGAAAACGAGGACGGAACGTGGGAACGCACCGACGGCGAGGAACGCGAACGTGCGTACGGCCTGCGTTCGATCAAAAACGCACTGGAATCGTGCGGTCTGGAACTCGTGAACGTATCGGCGGGATATGATTTCGCAGAACCGGACGAAACCTGCGGCCGCTGGTACATTACGGCAAGGAAAGCTAATAGCTAAGAACTAATAGTGAATAGCTATGCTATAATTTACGTCAATCGGCTTGACGGTAAATTTAACCCGGCTATTCACTATTCACTTTTAGCTATTAGCCAAATAGCTATTAGCCAAAAACCGGAGGTTTTTACTATGCTTTTCAAGGACGACCGATTCGGCTTATTCCTCCATTACGGGATTTATTCCGTCGGGGGATGGCACGAACAGGAACAATGGCGGCGCGGCATTCCGAAGGATGAGTATGTCCGTTATGCCGAACACTTCTGTCCCGCGCCGGGCTGCGTGGATCAATGGCTGAGCCTTGCACGGGACGCGGGCATGACCTACGTCTGCTTTACGACAAAGCATCATGACGGCTTCTGTCTGTGGGACACCGCGTACACGGATTATTCCGTCACGCATTACACCGGACGCGACCTTGTACGGGAACTGGCGGACGGATGCGCGAAGTACGGCCTGAAGCTCGCGCTGTACTATTCGCTTCCCGACTGGCACTGTCCGGTGTCGGTCAACGACGGGCGGCATCACCGTCTGGCAAAACCGAATCCGGGAGATACGCCGGATGAAACCCTTTACAAAGACTACCTCAAAGCGCAGATCGGCGAACTTCTGACGAAGTACGGAAAAATCGACGCGCTGTTCTGGGACATCCCGCCGGACGATCCGTCCGAAACGGACGAAAGTATCAACGGATACGTCCGCTCGTTCCAGCCGGGGATTCTCATCAACGACCGCGGCTACTCGAAGGGCGACTACCGTACCCCCGAACGAACCGTCCCGTCGGAACCGTTCGCGGGACTTACGGAAGCGTGTCAGTCGGTCGGCGTACAGGCGTGGGGCTACCGCGCGGACGAAGATTATTATTCGCACCGGTTTCTGATGGAGTCGGTGGACAAAATCATGACCAAAGGCGGGAATTATCTCCTGAATGTCGGCCCGATGCCGGACGGAAGCATTCCCGAACCGGCAGAAGAGTCGATCCGCACGGTCGGCGCGTGGTACAAAACGGTCTGCGAAAGCTACATAGACGCGGAATTTGTCTATCATCCCCGGATTCCGTTCGGCATGACGCGGAAGGGAACCTGCCTGTACGTTCATCTTCCGGCGGTTCCGCAGAGTTCGGCGGCACTGATGCGTCCGCTGACCGTACAGCCGATCCGAGCGTCGGTGCTGAATACCGGCGAGGATGTCCGTGCGTCGGTGGACTATCTGCCGTCGTTCTTCAACGGACGTTCGGCGGAACCGCAGGCGCAGTATCTGCGGATTTCCGGGATTCCCGTGAACCGGCTGGCAGGGGAAGTGATCGTCCTGCGGCTGGAATTCGACGATGCCGGAATGGAGGAAGTCCTGCGGCAGCTGAAAGAAGAATAAGAGACAGAAAAAATGCACCTTTTCAGGTGCATTTTTTGATATCCGTTCAGTTTTTCACTACGCAGACCGCCGGTTTCGCCCGATCGTCCACCGGTTTCAGCCAGCCCGTTTCAAACAGTGTCTTCACCAGATTGTCAATGGCATGGAACCGGTACACCGACGCTCCGACGTACTCCGCCGTCCTGCGGATATGCGCGGGAGCAAGGTCTGCCGTGACGGCTGCGGCAATTCCGGACGTTCTGCGGTTGAGTTCCGACACAAGTCCGGTACATCCGCCGAGCATTGTCCGCAGTTCCTCATATTCCGCCCGTGTCCAGACCGGGAAATTCGCCTTCCCGTTTTCCGCATAGCCCAGATCGGAGAGAATCCCTCTCCATTTTTCCGGCAGATATTCGAAGCAGTCCACTGCCGTGCAGACCACGGGATCGGTCATGCCGTATTCGAAACGCTGTGCGTTCAGCGTCTGCTCGAAATTCATCGCAATCACGGACCCGCGGCCGTCGCTCGCTTCACAGCCGCCGTAAATCCCCTGAATCCCCGTCGGAAGATTCGCATCTGCCGGTTTTTCAAAACTTCTGCCCCAGACCACGCCGCGATCGTTTTCCGCAGACCGGCTGTAGGTATTTTTGAGATCATCCTCGGTTTCTGCCAGCGAAAAGTGCATACACAGCAGAATCTTCTGCCAGCGCGCCAGATTTTCGTCCGCAAACCGATCCCCGAACCGCGCATCAAATTCATCCGCAGCGGCAATGTACTGTCCGGCGGTCGCTTCGGTGAGGGATTTCAGCTTTCCGTTGATGGTCTCCGTACAGTCCAGCGTGAAAATCGGGATGTTCGTCAGATACTTTCCGTTTCTGCACACAAGATACTGACTCTCCGTGAGCAGTTCGATTTCGTCCTCCAGATAGGGAAGCGCAACGCCGAGTTCGACGCTGATCTCCTGAATCGTCACCGGACTGTAGTACGCCGCAAGCAGGATATTTCCCTTGATTTTTCTCTTTTTGAAATCGTCGTATTCCGCCTGATCAAAGTGGGCATATCCCCAGTAGTCGATCTCGAACCCGTTCGGACGATAGCTTTTTTCTCCGTATAACCGTTCCATATTCATACCCTCCCGTATGATTTTCCGCGCACGGAACAGGTAATATTTCACCATGTCCGTGCTGATCTGTAATGTTTCTGCCGTTTCGGAGCAGGAGAGACCTTCGATATAGTATAAAACGGCGGCATCGCGGTACTGTTTCGACAGAAGCGACAGTTCCCGGCGGAGCAGATTCAGCTCCTCCTGCCGGATCATGTCATCGCAGACCGCGGCGGATTCGTCGGCAAGCGTGCTGTCCAGCTCGGCGGTACGGCCTACGTTTCTGGCTTTTCTGCGGAGATAATCAATATAGGTGTTCTCCGCGACTTTCCACAGGAAGCCGTAAAAGCGATCCTCGTCCTTCAGATTCCCAACCGAGCGGATGAGTTCATACAGAATATCGCTTGCGAGGTCTTCGGCTTCGTGTACACTGCCGAGTCTGGTCAGGGCAAAGCCGAAGATTGACTTCATGTTTTCGGCGATCAGCCGTTCCGATTTGATACGATCCATGTTCTTCTCCATCAGACGGTTCGATAACGATGTGTATTCGTAGGGACACGGCGTGCCGTGTCCGTCGATTAATTCAGACTAATGATATTTTGTCGGATATCCATTCAAATTGAACGTTTTATTCACAAAATATACTTTGTTCAAATCCTTTAGCGGACACGGCACGCCGTGTCCCTACAGTTTGACATCCGGTTATCGAACAGGTCCATTTCCGTTTTTCAGGCACCTTCGTTTATATAGTCGGCGGACGTGCAAAACGGTTAAGACAGTTTCCGAAAGTTTTTTGAAAAGGGTTCGGGGAAAACTTTTTTTCAAAAAAGTTTTCCCCGAGGACTCATTCATTGTTACAGATAATATGCCGGATTCAGCGGTTCTTCGTCCGCCATCAGTTCAATGCCGCCGGAACGTTCGCGGACGAGCTTCATCACGTCCGCCATGCCGCGTGCGTCACAGAGCTGAACCGCCGCGTTTCCGACTGTTCCGTCCGCGATCACACCGTGATGACGGAATGCGGGTTCGTACTTCGGATAGCGCGCGGACACATCCTTGATTCCTTCCGCATGATGGTGACGGATCGGACGT
The DNA here is from genome assembly GCA_015065295.1 of Oscillospiraceae bacterium. Lineage (GTDB taxonomy): Bacteria > Bacillota > Clostridia > Oscillospirales > CAG-272 > UMGS1696. Next base: position 34,490 of record SVQN01000011.1, on the reverse strand, counting down.
TCGATTACATCGCCCGATTTCAGACGGATTTTGGTGGGAACGGGATTCACGGACAGACGGTTCGGAACGTCCATGCGTTCTTCCACGGAATGCAGGTAGGTATCGCGGTTGTGTCCAACACCGACAAGGAGGATTTTCCCGCCCATGTCGTACACCCGTCCGTAGCATCCCTTCGGCGAGGTGGACGTATCGACCAGAACTTCGCCGGCAATGTAGTCTTCCGCCGCGCCGGGTTCGCCGGCCTTCGTTTTTCCGTCAAACACGGACATGGAGTGCGTCGGATGCAGGGAACGGTGCGCCATCGGATGAACGGCGGCAATGCCCGGCAGAGTACCGATACAGGTTTCCGGGGAGGACATATCGAGGGTCGGTTCGTCACAGCCGCGTCCGAGATTGCTCCAGGTATGCGTCGGGATCAGGAGAAGTCCGCCGTCGGCGGTGAAGTATTCGATGAGAGCTTCGAGGAATCCTTCGCCGCGTCCTTCGGTTTCGCCGACTGCGCGGAGAGACGTATGGACGAGAACGACCTTGTCGCGGGGAGCGTTCATCCGGGCGAGGTCGCTGAGAATAGAGGCTTTGGTATGCATAATGATGTTTCCTTTGTATGTAATTTGTAATTTTGATTCCGTCATTCCGGATAATACACGCCGTCGTACACCGTTACCGCGCCGCCTTCCATCGTTACGCGGAGGTCACGCGATACCGTAATCGTCAGATCGCCGCCGCGGAGATGCACTGTAATCGGTTCATCGTACGGGCAATGTCCGCACAATACCGCCGCCACAGCCGTCGCGCAGGTTCCCGTACCGCAGGCGTAGGTCTCGCCGGTTCCGCGTTCCCAGACGCGCATCTGCAGATCGGTTTTCCCGAGGACACGGACAAATTCGACGTTCACCCGTTCCGGAAACTGCAGATCATTTTCAATGCGTGAACCGATCTCCGCGAGATCGAGGGCATCGGGATCGTCCGTGAAAATCACGCAGTGCGGGTTGCCCATGGACAGCATGGTCGCACGGTATGCCTGTCCGCCGAGGATGCAGTTCCGTCCGATCACCGGAGCATCGTAGCCGATCACCGGAACTTTTTCCGGACGGATTTCCGCAATTCCCATATCCACGGACACGCGGGTGCAGACCCCGTTTTCCACGGTCAGCCGCAGTTCCTTCAATCCCGCACGGGTTTCGATCACCATGCGCTCCTTCTTCACGATCCCGCGGTCGTACAGGAATTTTCCAACGCACCGGATGGCGTTGCCGCACATTGCCGATTCGCTTCCGTCCGCGTTGAACATCCGCATGAGCGCGTCTGCGCGGGAATCGTCCGGCGGACAGATGCCGACCATGCCGTCCGAGCCGACCGAGGTATGGCGCGGCGACAGAACCGGACAGAGCGCGGGAATATCGTCGGGCGTCAGTCCCGGAGAGGGGGAGCCGGAGAGAAAATCGAGGTAGATGTAATCGTTCCCGGTTCCGTGCATTTTGGTGAAGGCAAGAGAGTTCATAGGCGTTCCCCGACAGAGATAATGGATACTTACATTATGCAATATTCCCGCCGGATTGTCAAGGCAAATTCCGCATTTTCCGCCGTTTCCGGGGATTCTTCGAACTTCCCACTGTAACAGAACGGCAACAATCGACACAAGTTAACAATTAACGATAATTGTTCAAAAAATATCTTTGACTTTCGGGTTGTTTTGCGGTATGATATATACTGATATGGAATGTGCTTTTTCCACTTTCCATTCATATTATATATAAACCAAAGGATGGTGCGGAATTTGTTGAACAGCGCACTTGATAATCATACTTTGCCCAACCTTACCGTTGGGCTGGACGTCGGTTCCACCACGGCAAAAATCGCCGTTGTAAAACAGGGCAAACTCCTGTTTGAACGCTACGTCCGCCACTTTGCAAAGATCCGCGAGACCCTCACCGGTCTCGTGCGCGAAGCCGGAAAAATCATCGGCGGCGAATCCTTCACGGCGGCTCTCTCCGGTTCGGCGGGACTCGGTCTGGCAAACGCCGCCGGCATCCCGTTCGTTCAGGAAGTCTGGGCGACCGGGGAAGTCATCCGCCGGATTGAACCCGAAACCTCCGCCGTCATCGAACTCGGCGGGGAAGACGCAAAAATCATCTTTTTCGACGGCGGCTGCGACGAACGTATGAACGGTACCTGTGCCGGAGGTACGGGTGCGTTCATCGACCAGATGGCGTCCCTCCTCGACGTGACCCCCGACGAACTGGACGAGCTTTCGCTCAGACATAAGAAACTCTATCCCATCGCGTCCCGCTGCGGCGTATTCGCCAAGACCGACGTTCAGCCCCTGCTCAATCAGGGTGCGGCAAAAGAGGACGTTGCGGCGAGCATCTATCAGGCGGTCGTCAACCAGACCATCGCCGGACTCGCGCAGGGTCGGAAAATCGAGGGACGGGTCATGTTCCTCGGCGGCCCGCTGTACTTCTGCAAGGGTCTGCGCGAACGCTTTGTCGAAACGCTGAAGCTCTCCCCCGAAAACGCCGTTTTCCCCGAATATGCCCGCATTGCCGTTGCTCTCGGCGCGGCACTCTACTCCGAATCCGCTTCCGACCGGACATGGACGGTGGACTCCCTGCTTTCCGCCATTGAAAACGCGAAAATCGCCGCGACATCCGCGCGGACGGAGCCTCTGTTCCGCAATGAAGCGGAATACCGCGAATTCGCCGACCGTCACGCGAAAGCGACCGTTGATCTGGTGGACATCCACGACTACAGCGGAAACGCCTATCTCGGCATCGACTGCGGCAGCACCACAACCAAGCTGACCCTCATCGGCGAGGACAACCGCATTCTCTATCAGTATTACAGCTCCAACCGCGGCAATCCGGTCGAAATTGTCCGCGCACAGCTTACCGAAATCTACAATCTCTGCGGCGACCGCATCCGCATTCTTTCCTCCTCCGTCACCGGTTACGGCGAAGAACTCATCCGTCACGCGCTCGGCGTGGATCACGGGATCGTCGAAACCGTCGCGCACTACACCGCCGCAAAATACTTCAAGCCCGACGTGGACTTCATCCTCGACATCGGCGGACAGGACATCAAATGCTTCCGCATCCGCAACGGCGCGGTGGACAGCATCATGCTCAACGAAGCCTGCTCGTCCGGCTGTGGCTCATTCATCGAAACCTTCGCGCGGAGTATGCACCATACCGCCGAAGAATTTGCAAAAAAGGGGCTGTTTGCGGAAGCACCGGTCAATCTCGGCAGCCGCTGCACGGTCTTCATGAACTCACAGGTCAAGCAGTCCCAGAAGGACGGCGCGACCGTGGAGGATATTTCCGCCGGACTTTCCCAGAGCGTCGTCAAGAACGCGATTTACAAGGTCATCCGCGCGCACTCACCCGATGAACTCGGTCAGAACATCGTCGTACAGGGCGGCACGTTCCTCAACGACGCGGTTCTCCGCGCGTTTGAACGCGAAATCGGACGGAACGTCATCCGTCCCGCGATCGCCGGTCTGATGGGAGCGTACGGCGCGGCACTGTATGCCAAGGCGCACGTTCCCGCGGAGACGGCTCTGATCGCTCCCGAAAAACTCATTACCTTCACCCATACCTCGAAAACCACCACCTGCCGGGGATGCACGAACAACTGCCTGCTGACAGTCAACACCTTCGACGGCGGCAAGCGGTTCATCTCCGGAAACAAGTGCGAAAAGGGTCTCGGCATCGAAAATCAGAATGCCGGCGTCCCGAATCTGCACGAATACAAGCGGAACAAACTCCTTGCGATGTGTGCGGACAAACTCCCGGAAACGGTCGGCAGACGCGGCGTGATCGGCTTCCCGATGGCACTCGGTATGTTCGAACTGCTCCCGCTGTGGCACGGTATTTTTGAATCCCTCGGCTTCACGACGGTGATTTCCGGCAATTCCAGCCGCCGCACCTACGAACTCGGGCAGTTCTCGATCCCGTCCGACACGGCGTGCTATCCCGCGAAGATCATGCACGGTCACGTCGAACAGCTCGTTGCCATGGGCGTGGACACGATCTTCTATCCCCGCCTGACGTGGAACATTGACGAACACGCGTCCGACAACCATTACAACTGCCCCGTTGTCGCGTATTACAGCGAACTTCTGCGCGGCAACATGGACATTCTGCGGGACAAGCGGTTCCTGTACCCCTACCTCAGCGTAAACAGCAGAAAGGAACTCGTCCGCGGATTATTCAAGGAACTGAAGCCGCTGTACTCCGATCTGACGAAATCCGAAGTGAAGAAGGCCGTGGACGCGGGCTTCACGGAATACGAAACCTACATGAACGACATCGCGGCGGAAGGCGAACGCGCGGTCGCATGGGCGAGAGAAAACAACAAACCCATCATGATTCTCGCGGGACGACCGTACCATGTGGACAGCGAAATCGGTCACGGGATCGACAAGCTGGCGGTTTCGCTCGGCTTCGCGGTAGTATCGGAAGACGCGGTCTACCGTCTCGCAGAAACGCCGGACGTACACGTCCTGAATCAGTGGACGTATCACTCCCGTCTGTACCGCAGTGCCGTTTACGCGGCGCAGAACAAGGACGTGCAGCTCGTACAGCTCGTATCGTTCGGCTGCGGCGTGGACGCGATCACGACGGACGAAGTGAAGCGGATTCTCGAAAACGAAGGGAAGTATTACACCCAGATCAAGATTGACGAAATCACGAACCTCGGCGCGGTAAAGATAAGATTACGCAGTCTCGCGGCGGTAATCTGAATTAACTAAGAGCTAAGAACTAAGAGTGAATGACTATATCCTTACTTCATATCAGCAAACAGACATAGAATCCGGCATAGTCATTCACCCTTCACCATTAGCCCTTAGTCACTACAAAGGATTTCAACAAAAAAATGAATACGAATTATGTACAATTTACGGAAGAGATGAAATCGACGCACACGCTGCTGATTCCGAATATGCTTCCGATTCATTTCCGGCTGGTGCAGCGCGTCCTTGAGAACGCCGGTTACAAGACCGAGCTTCTCGAAACGCACGGGCCGCACATCGCCGAGACCGGGCTGAAATACGTCCACAACGACACCTGTTATCCCGCGATTCTGGTCATCGGGCAGCTGATCGACGCACTCCAGTCGGGCAAATACGACCCGCACAAGTGCGCGCTTCTCCAGTTCCAGACCGGCGGCGGCTGCCGTGCGTCGAACTACGTCTCTCTTTTGCGGAAGGCACTCATCAACGCGGGGATGGACGACGTACCGGTAATTCCGCTCGGGCTTTCCGGCATCGAGACCCATCCGGGGTTCCCGAACTCCGTACCGCTGTTCTACCGCATGGCGCACGCAGTTCTGTACGGCGACCTGCTGATGGCGATCGTGAATCAGGTACGTCCGGTAGAAAAGAACAAGGGCGAGGCCATGGCACTCTGCAACCAATGGGCGGACGTTCTCGTCAAGGATCTCGAACACGGCATCAATGCCCGCCGGATGCGGAAGAACTACCGTGCAATTCTGCGGGATTTCGCAAAGATTCCGCGGGAAGACCGCAAGCCGGTGAAGGTCGGCGTGGTCGGGGAAATTTACGTCAAATTCTCCCCGCTCGGCAACAACTATCTGGACGACTTCCTCGTATCCGAGGGGGCAGAAGTGGTGATGCCGGGGCTGCTGGACTTCTTCAACTACTGTGTTTACAACGGCATCATGGACTTTGAGCTGTACCATCTCGGCGGCAGAGCCAAAAGTCTGATGAACCGGATCGCGTACAAATTCCTCTGCCAGAAGCAGGCAGAAATCATCAAAGCGATCAAAGAAGAGGGCACGTTCCGTCCGATGACGCCATTCACGCACACGGTCGAGCTGGCAAAGGATTTCGTCGGTCACGGCACGAAGATGGGCGAAGGTTGGCTCCTCGTCTCCGAAATGATCGAGCTCGCGGACTCCGGCGTGATGAACATCGTCTGCACCCAGCCCTTCGGCTGTCTCCCGAACCACATCTGCGGCAAGGGCATGATGAAGCCCATCAAAGAAAAAATCCCCGGCGCGAACATCGTTGCCATCGACTACGATGCCGGTGCCTCCGCCGTCAACCAGGAAAACCGTCTCAAGCTGATGCTCTCCGCTGCCCGGCGGAATCTTGAGGGGTGAGTCTCTGATTTTGGTTGGATTCTGGTTCTTGGGGAAACCTTTTTGAGGAAAAGGTTTCCCCAAACCCCTTCCAAAACCTTTTTGATCTGTTGTAGCCATTTGGTTATTGCGGATTTTTTTGTTTGAGGGGGATTTTCTTGGGTGCCTGCGCTGACATTTCGTTGATCCCATCCGCTGACATATCGTTGGTTTGAAATTCCACGAAAATTATAACGGGGAAGTCAGGCTCCGCCAAGACCCTGACTTCCCACGCCGTATGGAGATACGTTGATGAAGTGCGTCACGTTAAAATTCAGCTACATAAAGGAATCTCCCGCACTCCTTGGCTGACGCCGTTCGTGCTTTTCCAAGAAAACTGTATGTCAGCCAACCGAACGATCGTAAAGCGCGGACGGCGGGTGAGCCAAGACGCGCGGAAGCTGACTCACCGTAGCTGAATTCAAAAGCAACGTACTAAATCGTGCAGTCGCTGCATGGCGAGGGAAGTCAGGGTCTTGGCGGAGCCTGACTTCCCCATAACAATTTTCGTAGAGATTCAAACCAGCCTCACGTCAACGGGCCGAACACTCTTAAGCCGAACTCCACGGTATATTTCAAAAAATCCCCTCCCCATCATATAAGCCAAACAAACCGGCAACAACCGCCTAAAAAGGTTTTGGAGAGGGGTTTGGGGAGAACCTTTTCCTCAAAAAGGTTCTCCCCAAGAAAAAACCCAAACAGTAAATATTTATTTACATTTAAAATTTCGTTTCCTCTTGTCATCGCGCCGGTTTTCATGTATAATGAAGGGTAACGTGAAAAATTATCGGAACAGACTGAATCCCAACAGATAACCATACCAATATCATAACTACATATCGGAGATATCATGAAAAAAACGTATCGCGTAAAAAATAAGAAGAAGCAGGTGCATGAATTCCGTGCCGTTGCCAATGTTGCGGAATACCTCGACGCCCTGCGGGAATATTCCGACCGTACCATCTTTGCGTGGAGGGAACACGGCGAGGCGCATGAGCTTACCTACGGGGAGCTTCTCGAAAACGTCCGCTGCCTCGCGCTCGCGCTGACTGCGACTTACGGAGAAAACGCGCACCGCGTCATCGGCATCATCGGCGAAACCTCCGCCAACTGGATCATCTCCTACCTCGCTATCCTTTCCTCCGGCAACGTGGCTCTTCCGCTCGATAAGGAGCTTGCCCATGAAGAACTCTCGAAGTTCCTCGCCATTGCGGACGCGGCCGGTATTGTCTACTCCGCGACCTTCAACGACGTGATGCCCGAAATCGCCGACGGACACCCGACCCTCACCAACCTCTTCCCGATGGCTCCCGCAGAGAATACCCCCGCCGCCGTCGGCAATGCCGTTGTCGTTTCCTACGACCGTATGCTCCGCATCGGCCTCGACAGTGACCGCGAATTTATTCCCGATACCGATACCGAGCGCATGGCGCAGATCCTCTTCACCTCCGGTACCACCGGCTCTTCCAAGTGCGTCATGCTCTGCCAGCGCAACATTTTCTCCGTGGTTACTTCCGCCTGCACGCAGGTTTACTTCTGCAAGGAAGACGTTCTCGTTTCCGTTCTCCCTCTGCATCATACCTACGAACTCGCCTGCACCCTTGCGGCTACCAACTTCGGTGCAAAAATCTGCATCAACGACTCCATCCGTCACGCGCTGAAGAATTTCAAGGAATATCAGCCCACCGGCCTCGTTCTCGTTCCGCTGTTCGTCACGACGATGTACAAGAAAATCCAGTCCGAAGCAAAGCGTTCCGGCAAGGACAAGATTCTCGCGGTCGGCACCAAGGTTGCAAGCAAGCTGTCCCTCGCCGGTATCGACCTCAGCGACAAGATTTTCAAGGACGTGCGCGAAGCGTTCGGCGGCCGTCTGCATAAAATCATCTGCGGCGGCGCGGCTCTCAGCCCCGAACTGATCGCAACCTTTGAAGCGTTCGGCATTTCCATCTACGAAGGCTACGGCATCACGGAATGCTCGCCGCTCGTTGCCGTTACGCCGTACTGGAAGCGCAAGCCCGGCACGGTCGGCCCCGCTGTCCCCTGCTGTGAAATCCGCATCGACGGTGTACAGGAAAACGACAAGGGCTATATCTCCGGCGAAATTCAGGTACGCGGCGACAACGTCATGCTCGGCTACATGAACAACGACGAAGCAAACGCGGAAGCGTTCACGGACGACGGCTGGTTCCGCACCGGCGACGTCGGCTATCTGGACAAGGACGGCTATCTGGCGATCACGGGACGCGAAAAGTCCGTTATCGTGCTGGACAACGGCAAGAACGTATTCCCGGAAGAAATCGAAGAATATCTCGAACGCATCGACACAATCGCGGAATCCGTGATCGTCGGACGCGCAGACGAAACGACCGGTGAAACAAAGCTCGTGGCGGTGATTTTCCCGGCGTACGAAAAGTACCCCGACCTGACGGAAAGCGACATCCGCTGTGAAATCCAGAAGTCCATCGCGGCACTGAACAAGAAGCTGCCGAGCTTCAAGCAGATTCACAAGCTCGAATTCCGCAAAACCGAATTCGAAAAGACGTCCAGCCGGAAGATCAAGCGGCATCTGGTGAAGTAAAAAATACGGGAGATACCTGTGAGGTATCTCCCTTTTTGGTTATTCCATTGCCGCTTCCACATCGGCGCGGATGCGGTCGCTGAGACGGAGCAGTTCCGCCGTTTTTTCTTCGCTGAGGTCTGCACGGGTTGCGTAATCTTTGATATCCCGTACCAGACGTTCGACATCGTCGGAAATATGATTTTTCAGCTGGATTCCCCAGTCTTCCGGACGGAGATCGTAGTGCATCATCTTGATGAAATCCGCAGTCTCGTCAAATACGTCGCGGGTGTCGAGCCAGTAGTCGGGCATAAAGCCTTTTCCTTCCTCAAAGCCGTCCATGTTGAAGACCTTGTAGCCCATCACGAAATAAATTCCGGAATTCGGCAGACGGTATTTCCGGAGATCGCCGAACTGTCCGCATCCGGCGGTCATACTGCCGACAAAACAGACGTTTTTTACTGACCGTGCATAGCTGACTGCCGATTCGCCGGAGGATGCAACGCCCTTGTTCTGGAGGACAAACATTCTGCCCTCATACTGCGAGTTGACAAGATCAATGGTATCGCCCGTATATACCTGACACTCCGATACTTTTTCTTCTTTCTCCTTATCAAGAATCGGATTGTCAAGGATCGCACAATCGCTCTCCCATACCGCGTAACCGTTCAGTCCCTCGACGAATGCTTCCGGATAAATACTGTTTCCGCCGTAATTGCCGAGCAGGCTCCACAGAAGCACCGGATCCCTGCTGTGCGATTTTCCACCGTCCCGGTACTGTTCTTTCGTATCCTTCACCTTGACATAGGTTGTGTGCATCACAAGCGGAAGACTTTTCCACTTCCATTCCTGCCATGCCCCCTCGTCTTCCATGCGCGGAAGCGTATCCACCCGGCAGAGATGAAGCGGCAGCGTAAATCCGCCGATTTCGAGCGTTTCCGGCTGTTCGGCGGACAGTACGCCGATATAATACCGCTTTGCTCCGTTCGCGTTCGGGAAGGTTTCAAACCGATGTCCGTCGGTTTCCTCTGCCGTGAAAATATGCCCGACATTCACGTCGCCCGTTTCCTTGCGGATGACCTTGTACCCGTCCTCGCATTCCTCCACGGTCAGTCCGGTGAACCATGCGTTGCACGATTTCTGGAAGGAATTCCAGCCGCCGCACTGGAAGCCGAAATGGGTGTCGTTGATGTGCGGCTTCAGCGTATAATAAATGGCATCCTTCACCTGTACGGCGGTGATTCCATCCTCCGGCAGAGCGGCGAGAACATCTGCCTTCGCCTGTGCGAAATCAATTTTGTCCGCGTAGTAATTGTAGCCTGCGTAGCAGTATTTCAGAAGGTCGAAGAAGCAGTCGATATCGTACGCGGCTTCCTCGCGCGTCAGCGGTACGTCGCCCGTCCATTCGCCTTCCGCATCCACGAGGGGACGGAGCCGTTCGATGATTTCGTCATCCATCGGGATGGGCTTTGCGTCGATGTAGTATTTCTTGAGTTCTTCGCGTTTCATTATATTTTCTCCTTTTTGGGGTCAGTCATCGAGGTTCAGCGGGGGATTATAGCGTCCACTGGCACTCCCGTAAAAGGATCTCGGACAGTGAAGATAGTAGTAAGCAATCTGAAGAAGCATGAGAAAATAGGGATTGCAGCGCGTGTAATAGACCGGAATCACCGTATCGTCCAGTTCCAGATTTTCTACGCGAATCAGTCCGAACCGGCGGAGCTTATCGAGAAGTTCGTCCGCGCGTTCTTCGGGAATACCGATTTTTTCGATAAAGGTTTTCTTCGTGAACCGCACTTTCCACGGTTCCTCTGCATTTTTGCTTATCGGATGTCCTTGTACCCATACGGCGGCATTGAAGAAATCCGGGTCGGCAAACGTGGAGAACAATTCACCGTAATCGGTGTTTTCCAGCAGCTTCTTTCCGCGGTCTTTTCCTTCGGGCATATACAGGAAGAAGGGCATTTCTTCGGTGCGGTCCATCAGCGCGGTAAGGTCGTCCTTATCCGATTCACTGTATTTGTTCTTATGTTCCATCATGTCCTTAACGGAATCCATGCTCTGATGAAAACTTTCGGCAAACATATTATCCGTATTGTCGTCCCGAAGGAATATCGTACTGCTCAGCGTCATGCCGCAGGTTTCAAACGCACGTTCGATCGCTTCCTTGCGGAGACCTTCCTTCGGGGTTTCCGTATCGCCCACGATATACTTGGACATGAGTTCATACACGTCATAATTCTCATATTCCCGTCCGAACAGTGCGTCGATCGACACATCAAAGCAGTCCGCGATTTTCGGGATCAGTTCGGTATCCGGCACGCTGCCGCATTCCCATTTGGACACTGCCTGCGCGGATACGCCGATCTTATTCCCGAGTTCCTCCTGCGTCATCCCCGCACCCTTGCGGAGTTCCTTGATCCGTTCGCCCATCGTTGTGATATCCATATCGTATCTCCTTTATGTTGTAAGATTTTTGTAAAGAACGCCGGTCGTTCCTGTGATTGTATTATAACACAATCTGCGGTTGTGCGCAATGGAGGCGATATTGGGTTAATACAACGGTTTGTGGGATCAGTTTTGAATTCACAACTTCACAGCATCAAAAAAGACACCGCTCGGGTGTCTTTTCCGGTTTTTTCTGACTTATTCAGCGTCGTCAGCTACTTCTTCTGCTTCTTCGCAGCAGCATTCTTCTTCTTCGCAGCAGCAGCAGATCGGTTCGCAGCATTCGTCTTCGTCAGCGAAGCATTCGTCTTCGCATTCGTCGCAGCAGCCGTCACATTCAAAGGTCACCTTGAAATACTTCTTGAATACAGTATATACGACAACAACAAGAGCGGCGATGCTTACAAGTGCGCCGATAGCAACAAAAATACTCTTCAGGAGAGAGCTGTTATCCTTCTTCATGGTCAAATTCCTTTCATTTATGGGATTTGTATTACGAAATACAGGTATAGTATACCACATTTCGCGCAAAATTCAATACCTATTTCATGAATTCTTTATTAAAAACGAAAGATTTTCCATGATATTTCCGGAAAAATGACCGGTTTTCAGCTCTTCCGGGCGATCACAAACTTCTCCAGAACCACCACAAGCGGCGGAATAATCACAAGCTGGAGCAGAATGCCCGCCCATGTTCCCGTGAACAGTTCGAGGAAAATCAGGACAAGTGAGAACTCGCTTCCGGACAGTCCGAGTACCGCCGCCTTGACCAGCGCGTTGACAACCCGTCCGACGAGCATGGCGATCACGAGCGCGGCATACAGGGACGGAACCTTCCCCATCAGTCTGGAGAACAGTTTGTACAGCAGTCCCGCGACCGCACCGTAAACGGCAAGTTCAAACGCCATGGGGATTGCGGCCATGATCGGGGGCATGGAGAACAGGAGGAAGCGGAGCAGGGGAGACACACATCCGACGACCGCACCCCAGACGGGGCCGCAGACCAGTCCGCAGAGGAACGCGGGGATGTGCATGGGAGAAAGGAGTGCGCCGACCTGCGGAATCTGTCCGGTCAGGAAGGGGAGGACGAGGGCAAGCGCGAGAAACATCGCGGAAAACGTAAGTTTCCGGAGGGGGGAGCTTTGGGTTTTGTCTTTCATCTGTAACACCTCAGACACTTGAATTTTGTTATTCCATGGCACCGGAAAACAAAAAAGGCACCACGAAAAATGGGGTACACCCATAGTTTGCGGACACCTTCAAGCGTCTCGGACACGGCTACAGCCGTGAGGGTATTATACCACAAACCCGGTGGGTTTGTCAAGGGAGAAATTGACGCGGCTTTGCCGCGGAAGGTAGAAAAACGCCTGAAGGCGTTTTTCAAAATTTATGTCCCTACGCGGGACGGGCGCACAAAGGGGCTCAGACGCCGCCCCTTTGTGAATTCCTGGCTTAACGTTCGGGGGACTCGGCCTTGAGGCCTCGGACATACAGCGGTTTGCCCGCATTCAGATTTTTAGGAAGAGACAAGGTGCAGTGCAAATCTGTCCAAAGCGTTCGTTCAGTAGAAACAGCCGTGAGGGATATCGAAAAATAACGAAGGATAACTGAAAGTTTAGATTCCACCTTTTCGTAAAACTGCATTTCTGTTCTTCCGAGCGGTCTGCTGAGTGAACACTGCTGTATGTCTGAGCCCTCAAGGGCGAGTCCCACAAACGCCAAGCCGGGAATTCATAAAGGGGCGGCGTCTGAGCCCCTTTATGCGCCGTCCCGCGTAGGGACATAAAATTGAAAAAAGTACCCAACGGGTACTTTTTTCTTCCTATTGATCCAAACGTAAAGTTTGGTATTCTCCCCCGCCGTCCGCAGGACTAAAACTCCTCCAGAAAGCTGTGCATCTCGTCGTGCAGCTTGTACGATACCAGCGTGTCAATGTTCGCACGGTGGATGCTGTTGAAAATGTTCTTCTCCACGTCCGGATTCGTCTTTTTCAGCTCGCGGATGAGTGCCTTCGTCTCACGTCGCTTCGACGCGTTCTCGTCCACCTGCGCGCGCTCCGTCATGATGCACGCGCACTGCAGGAACGACAGACCGTTGTAGTTCGCCCATGCGATGATTGCCTCCTCGTGTACCTTGTACAGCGGTCGGATCAGCTCCATCCCTTCGTAATTCGTACTGTGCAGCTTCGGCAGCATCCCCTGAATCTGTGCGCCCCAGAGCATCCCCATCAGCGTCGTTTCGATCACGTCCGAAAAATGATGTCCCAGCGCGATTTTGTTGCAGCCGAGCGATTTTGCAAAGCTGTACAGATGCCCCCGCCGCATTCTCGCGCAGAGATAACACGGGTTCTTCTCCGTTTTCGATGTGACCGAGAAAATGTTCGTTTCAAACAGGTGAATCGGCAGTTCCAGACGTTCGCAGTTGGCGATCAGCTTCGCGCGGTTGTCCGGATTGTACCCGGGATCCATGGCGATGAATTCCAGTTCAAACGGAAAGTCCGACCAGCGGTGGAGCATTTTCATCAGCACGCCGAGCAGAGCGGAGTCCTTTCCGCCCGACATACAGACGGCAATTCTGTCGCCCTCTTTGATTAATTCGTATTCCTTCACCGCCGAGACGAACGGTGTCCAGATTTCTTTCCGGAATTTCTTCTGAGTACTCATGACCGGGTCACGGTCATTGATAGCCGGGTCGCGGCCGTTGATGTTGTTGTCCATAATTTCCTCACGAAATGCCGCAGAGATCGCGCACGACTTCACCGGCGATAATCAGTCCGCAGACCGACGGGACAAACGCCAGCGATGCCGGGGTGATCCGGCGGGACTGCGCGTCCTCTTCCGGCTGGAACAGCGGTGTGCGTGCCGGTTCCGTGGAGTAGACGACCTTCAGTTTCGGAACGCCGCGCTTCCGCAGTTCCCGGCGCATGACTGCCGCCAGAGGGCAGACTGACGTTTTATAGATATCCGTTACCACAAATTTGGTCGGGTCGAGTTTGTTTCCTGCGCCCATGGCCGCGATGACCGGAATACCCGCCTTCGAGCAATTTTCCGCAATCGCCAGTTTTCCCGCGACTGTGTCGATCGCGTCGATGACGTAGTCGAACTGCGTGAAGTCGATTTCCGTTTCGGGCAGGTAGAATTCATTCCGCTTGTGAACCACGCAGTCGGGGTTGATGTCGTGAATCCGCGCTTCCGCCGCATCCACCTTATACATTCCGACCGTGGAAACGGTCGCCAGTGCCTGCCGGTTGATGTTCGTTTCCGACACGGTATCCATGTCGATCACGGTGATTTCGCCGAGTCCGGAGCGCACCAGTCCCTCGATCGCATGACCGCCGACCCCGCCCGCGCCGAACACGGCAACGTGGGAATTCTTCAGCTTTTCGACCGCTTCGGTTCCGATCAGCATTTCCGTCCGTTCAAATTTTTTCATTCCGTTTCTCCTTTGGGGATACGTTGGGGAAACTTTTTGAGAAAATGTTTCCTGTAGTTACGCTTTGCGTAACTACGAACCCCATTCAAAAACTTTTCATCTGGGATAGAACAGGATTTAGTGCCTGCAATTCCGGTGCATCAAATAGAGCACTCCAATTTCCGAGAAAATCGATCGCGACCTCGTTACCTCGGCACAGCGGGATGTACAGGCGAAATTTTTAAGTACAATCGTTTTTTAGTGCCGCGAGGTGAGGTCGATCAGCAGGTCGCGGTCGTCGTCGGACGCCGCCTTGTTCCGGCGCAGTTCGCCGCATTTCCGGCACTTGTGCGTGATGATAAAGCCGCGTTTTGCATCCGGTTCCGCGAACGCCGGATCCATGACGCCGCCGCAGTCCGACGCGCGGTCGCCGGGATTCACGTCCAGATGAAGGGAACACAGGCATTTCGGGCAGTGGTTGCGCGAGGTATATTTCAGCGGCGGAACTTCATGTCCGCAGTTTGCACAGATGAAGCCGCTGTCATTTTTTGTAAATCGTTTGGTATCCATACGCTGCTCCTCGAATGGTATTGATTGATAAAATTTTCCTGTCGGATGAATAAATTCCCGTTCTGCGGGAAACGATAGCATCGTGAAACGCATGGTTCTTCCCGAATCATGTTCACCGCAGTTTCATTCGCAGAAAGGAATGGTATTTTTCATGAAACGTACCCATCTCACTAAAATTGCCGCCGGTTTCGCCGCGCTGCTCGTTCTGTCCGTATCGTCTCTTCCGGTTCTGGCCGGTTCGCTCACTCTCTGCACGGCCGAAGCCGAAGGAGAACTGCCTCCGTTTGAAATTCTCGCCGTCGAAGGCGGTATGGCCGGTGCAGGCGCAGGTGCAGGAGCCGGTGCGGGCACTGGAAGCGGCACTGCCGGCGGTTCCGGGATCGGCGGTGCTGTCGAAGGGGCGGCAGAGGATATCGGCAACGCCGTCGAAGACATTCTTCCCGGTACCGATCCCTCGAACGATTCCGCCGCAGACGATCCGGCAGGGAATAACCGCAATCCGGACAGCAATGCGTCCGATTCCGGAAACTCCTCCGGCTCCGGAAATATTTCCGGCAATATGACCGATAACCGCGATGAAAATGCCGGAAACGGAAATCTTGAAGAAGGTCAGGCCGGCGGTGATGAAAACGGTATTGTCGGTGACGGAACGGACCGGGACACGACAAATCCGGACACGAACCGGAATCCGACGACCGCCGATGAGAATACCGCCGGTACGGAACCCGGCACCAATGCCGAAACCGCCGCACAGGAAGACAGCGGCACGAACTGGGCATCCATTATTGTCGCGCTTCTGATTGCCGTCGCGCTGGTCGTCGTCATCGTCGCGCTCATCCCGCGCAGACGGACGGATTAAAGGAATATAATTTTCGGCCGGACATTGTCCGGCCATTTTTTGCAGTTACAGTGCGGCGTACCACAGCGCGCCGGGGATCACTTCCGCTTCCACGCGCTGTGCATCCGTCGGACGTAACGCCGTCGGGCGGACTTCGCCGTCGAGACAGTACAGCTCCGGTCCCTCGATGGTGAGTTTCCGGCACTTCCGGTAGGTCAGGATCCGCGAAAACCGCGGCGGCATCGTCCCGGATTCGTCGATATAGCTTCCCGCGCGGTATGCGCCGACCAGCGTGAGGAATTGCAGACGGGTCACGTTTTTGATGACCAGAACGTCCATCCTGCCGTCGTTCAGGGAGGCAAGCGGCGCGGCACAGAATCCGCCCCCGCAGTAACGGGAGTTTGCCGCCGCCGTCAGCAGGATTTTCTGGTCAAACACTTCCGTCGGGAGAACCGTTTCCGGTGCGTCGGGAATCACAACGTCCTCCAGCGTCACCTTTCCGCGGAAGGTTTTCTTCCGGATCAGCGTTTTGGCGACCCCCGCGATATACGCCGCACTTCCGTGGAGGAACGGCAGCTTCTTCAGCGAGGCGACCTCCGCAACAACATTGCAGTCGAAGCCGATGTTCATCATGTTGACAAAATACCGCTCGTTTTCGCCGCAGGTCACGCGGACCGCGTCGATTTTGTTCAGCTCCGCCTTCTGAAATACGCCGGAATCGTTCACATACTTGGAAAAATCGTTCCCGCTTCCGACCGGAACCACGGAAAACGATGCCGTCCGTCCGGCGTTCGCCTTCAGGATTCCGTTGACGGTTTCGTTTACGGTGCCGTCCCCGCCGTAGGAAATGATGTGGACAAACGGATTCTTCGCACACACTTCGGCGGCGATTTCCTCGATATGTCCCGCATATTCGCTTGTCCGGATTTCCGCACCGGTTTCCGCCGCGGATTTCTGCACCGCCGCATAGACGGCAGCGCCTTCTCCGCGTCCGGATTTCGGATTGATGATATGCACCTGATGCCGTTCGCCGATGTTCGGCAGAGCGACCTTTACTTTGTCTTTTTCCGGTTTCGGTACCGCAGCCTTCATGCTTTCTACCGCCTTCCGTCAATTAATTCTGTTTCTGAACCGATTTGTACTCGTTGTAGAATTTATAATACGGACAGCCGTTTTTTCCCGTCCGCAGACTGTACATCTCGTCTTCGTCAAAGTCAATCGTACAGCCGAGGGTGCCGTCCTCGTCGATCACGTCATAGTATACGCAGGTTTCGCACGGCGTCTGTTTTTTCGCCGTTTTTTTCTGCGTTTTTTTCAGGAATTCGTTTGATCCGTTCATCCGTTCCGCTCCTTTTCCGCCGCGTTCAGCAGGATTTCACGTTCATTTGCCAGTTCGCCGCGCATGACGCGGTCGAGAAGGGCGTTCAGCGTTTTTCCGAGGGCAGGCCCCGCAAAGCCGAGCGGCATCAGTTCCCCGCCCGTCACGGCAAGTTCCGCCAGACGCACACACGCGCCCGCTTCCCGCAGTTCCTCCGCCGTACGGATCACCTCCTGCGCGGTCCTATCGTCCATGGTTCCGAGTGCCTGCCGGTACAGCGCGATCCGCTTCGGAAAATCGTCCCCGCCCGCTTTCATGAGCAGCTTTACCGCATAATCGAGCGGTTTCTCCGCGAACGTTTCCGGTGCGTTTCCGTATTTCTGGACGGATTCCACTGCCGACAGTTCGTCCCGCGAGGGCTTGAGCGACTGCATCAGCCGGCGGCACAGCTTGGCATCCGCATCCGCGAACAGCAGGGCATAATGCAGGGCGTCCGCCGCCTTTTTGTCGAGCGGGATTTCATACGTTTCCCGGAATTTCCGCAGACGTTCGATCCGTCCCGCCGTCTGTTCCGCCGATGCTTCCGTCAGTCCCGGCAGAATCCGGGCGATGATATCCGGATAACCCCGCAGAATCCGGGGTGCCGCGATCCCGCCGAGCAGTTTGGTCAGTTCCACATAAATGCGCTCGCGTGAAATTTTGTCCAGCAGGGGAGCAAGCGTCCGCACACCCGCGCTGCACTCTTCGTCCGGCGTGAAATCCAGTACGGACGAGAACCGGAGCGCGCGCAGAATCCGCAGACCGTCTTCGGAGAACCGCTGTTCCGCGTTTCCGACACAGGAGATCACGCGGTTTTTCATATCCGCAAGACCGTCGTGATAGTCGATCACCCCGGCTTCGGGACTGTACGCCATCGCGTTGACCGTGAAGTCACGGCGGCAGAGGTCTTCGGCGAGATCGTCCGTGAACGTGACCTGTTCCGGATGCCGTCCGTCGAGGTACACGCCGTCCACGCGGTAGGTCGTGATTTCGATGTTCATTCCGTCCCGCACGAGCGTCACCGTCCCGTGCTGGAGTCCCGTTTCGACCACGCGGCAGTCGGCAAACACGGCAAGCGTCTGTTCCGGTTTCGCGGACGTGGTCACATCGTAGTCGCCGGGCGTACGTCCCATCAGGAAATCGCGCACGCATCCGCCGACCACATAAGCATGATAACCCGCGCCGTGCAGACGGTCAAGCGCAAACAAAACCGGCGCGGGAATAAAAAAGTTGTTCATATCGCAATGTCTCTCATTTGATGGATTTTCCGGTGTCGCATTCGTCCCGCAGCGGACATTCCGTACAGCGCGGACTCCGTGCCATGCAGTATTCCCGTCCGAACAGTACCATCCGGTGACAGTACGCGGACTGTTCCTCCGGCGGCACGATTCCCGACAGAATCCGTTCGACCTTGACAGGATCCTTTAGTGACGGATCGTAGAACCCCAGTTTCCCGTTGATGCGGATGCAGTGCGTGTCCGCAACGATCCCGGGAATGCCGTACACATCGCCGAGAATCAGGTTCGCAATCTTGCGTCCGATCCCGGGAAGGGCAAGCAGCTCCTCCATCGTCTGCGGAATTTGTCCGTCATGCTGTTCGACAAGCATCTTCGCCGCCGCGATAATCGACTGCGCCTTGGTATGATACAGTCCGCACGGCCGCACCAGTTCCTCGACCTCCGTCAGTTCCGCCTCCGCCATGTCGTATACAGTCGGGAACCGCTCAAACAGAGGCCCGGACACAATATTCACCCGCTCGTCCGTACACTGCGCGGACAGCCTCGCCATCACCAACAGCCGCCACGGATCGCCTTCAAATTCCAGCGAACACAGCGCATCCGGATAAAGCGGATTCAAACGTTCAATAATTTTATAAATATCCGGCATAAACTCAATCCCCAATCGAAATTTACCTCCTTCGGAGGGAAATTTCTACCTTTTCTCTTCACTCTTCTCTCTTCACTTTTCACTCTTCTCTCACGACTCATCGTCCGCCCCAGTCGCCGTAATCCTCATACGCGTCGTACCACGGTTCTTCGACTGCGTCCGCCAGAGCCGCAATTTCCTCACGGAAATAGTAGTCGAATACATCGCGTACCGAGTAGCCGGCTTCCGTACCGCCGGAACCCTGTTCGATTACACAGGAAATGACGATTTCCGGATCGTCAAACGGCGCAAACGCCATCATAACGCCGTTGTCGCTCTTGGTGTCGGAAACCTGTGCCGTCCCCGTTTTGCCGCCGACCGGAATCGCGTACCCGGAGAAAACGCTCGCCGCCGAACCGTTGTCCATAACGCCGCGCATCCCTTCACGCACCGTTTCGAGATGATCTTCCGTAATCTCAATCTGACTCATGACCTTCGGTTCGTTCTGGTAGAGAATCCGTTCGCCGCCGTAGCTCCGTACCTGATACAGCAGATGTGCGCTGTACCGCGTACCGCCGTTGAGGATGGTCGAAAGGTAGGTGCTGAGCTGAAGGGGTGTGAACAGGTTGTCGGACTGCCCGATCGCCGCCTGTAAGGTGTCCCCGGGGCTCCACTGGTTCAGCCCGTTTTCCGCACGGTAATCCGGCCCCGCTAAAATCCCCGTCTTTTCGGGGAGCTCGATGCCGGTCGGTTCGCCCAGACCGAAATGCTTGCAGTATTCATTCATTTTCTCGATCGTCAGACGGCGTCCGACATCGTAGAAGAAATAGTTGCAGGACTCCTGAATCGCCTCGACGACGTTGATCGGCCCGTGCGACTGTCCGCTCAGCAGGTACAGCCAGCATCGCGGCGTGTATCCCGAGTCGGCATAGTACATATACATCCCCTGTGCGTTGATGTAGGTGTTTTTTTCGATGATGCCCTCTTCCAGTGCCGCAACCGATACACCGACCTTGAAGGTCGAACCGGGAGCATAGCCGGACAGGGCACGGTTGTACAGCGGCCCCGGTTCGGCGGTGCTGATGATCGGCCAGTCCTCGTTGAATGTCGCCAGATTGTACGTCGGGTAGGAGCAGATCGCCAGAATTTCGCAGGTGTCCACGTCCAGAACCGTCATCGCACCGGCGGAAGCGTCCTCACCGTGGAGCGGAGCGGACCATTTTGCTTCTTCGCGGATCTTGAAAATGTTTTCCGCCAGCCCCTTTTCGGCAACCATCTGCATTTCAATGTCAATGGTCAGGTAGACATCGTTTCCCGCAACCGGTTTTTTTGTGACTTCGGCGGAAAGAATATTCCCGTAGGAGTCCTCGGTGATCTTCAGTTCGCCGTCAATGCCGCGCAGATAGTCTTCAAACGCCTGCTCAACCCCGTCCAGCCCGACAATCGCGTCCATGGGATAGCCGCGCTCGGTATAGTAGAGGAGCTGTTTGTCGGAAATTTTTCCGACCCGCCCGAGAATGTGCGACGCATAGCCGGGATAATTGTACACCCGTTCTGCCGCCATCTGAATCTGAATCCCGCGCGGACAGTGTTCTTCCGCGATGGTCAGCAGTTCCAGCGGCGCGTCCTGGATGAGAACATACGGCGATACGCTGGAAAATCCGGAAAAATCCATATCCAGACGAAGTTCCAGCAGAAACGCGCAGGAACCGTAGGTATAGTGATAGGACAGCGACTCGGTTTCCTTGTCCCATGCGGCAATATCGTAGTGGAGCAGAAGAACCTCTGCCTGTTCCTCAAGGGACGCGTCCTCGTCCACGTTCAGCTCGGACAGGAGCTTCGTGTACTTCCGGCCGCGCGACGTTTCAAGAAATCCGTCGGGCAGGGAATACGTCAGTCCGACGCCGTCCACAACATTGACAAGCAGCGATTCCTTCGGTTCAACGATACATTCGGAAACTCCGAGAATCTGTGCGGCATCCACGAGAGAAATCATGATGTCGTTGCTCTTTTTGTCGTCAGCCGGAAGGGACGCATAGTCGAGCGCGATGTTGTAGGAATAGTCGTTGGAAACCAGCGCATTGCCGTTCCGGTCAAAAATTTCGCCGCGCTGCGCCTGAATTCTGACCGTACGGCTGTAGGTACGGGTCGGCGTGGACATGGAATAATAGTCCTGTCCGGATACCTGTAAATACAGGAGCCGCCCGACATAAATCAGGGCAATTGCTATGTAAAGAACCGCGATCGCCCCGATGCGGATCATATTATCTCGTTTTTTCATGAAAAAATAAGGAAGTCTGTCCGTCGTCCCGCCGGAAATCAGCGTTTTCACTGAAATTCCGGCAGGGACGGGACAGATTCGGTTCAGGTTTTGTACTTCAATCGGGCATACCGGTGTTCCCGCAGATTCGATACGGCGCGGCACATCCGGCAGATAATCCACAGCAGCAGTGCCGCCGCGATCAGCAGCAGAACGTACAGCTCGGTATCGAACGCAAGTTCGCAGCGGAAGACCTCCCTCTCGGGCAGATCACGCCGGAAATATACGTCTTTCATCTGGAATTTTTTCCGCACGATCAGCGGATTTTCAATCCACCGCGTATTGGCGTCGTTTCTGAAACGGTCAAACGCAGCGGAAGTCTGTTTTGCGAGCGTTTTTCCCACGGTCGAAGCTTCCTTTCGATATACTTGCGGAAACATTCCGCAGAATCAGTATACCGGAATCGGCGTATTTTATCCGTTGTCCGTCTCCGGCACAATCGCGCCAATGTCCAGAGAAAAATCAAATTTTTTCCACCGGATGCCGCAGGAAATCAGGGACGCGCCATGATATTTGACCCGGCTGCCGTATTTTCCGTCACCAATCAGTGGAGACTTCCGGCTTGCAAACTGGATGCGGATCTGGTGCGACCGTCCGGTCTGCGGATAAACGAGGAGCTTGGTAACGGTCACACCGTCAAAATCGAAGGAACCGGCGGTTTCGTAGGTCAGCACAGCTTCCTTTGCGCCCTTGCGGGAATGCGCGGCATCGACAACATAAGCCTTGTCGTGGCTGCGGTCGAAGAAGAGCATATCGCGCAGTTCGCCGGACGCGGGAAGACCGGGATCGGCAGTCACGAACGCGACGTAGGTTTTATGGAACCCGCCGTCCGCAATAATTTTCGACAATTCGGCGGCGGCTTTTTTTGTGCGGGCATAGACCATCAGACCGGCGGTTGTCCGGTCGAGGCGATGGACGGTATAGAGTTCATCGGGATGCGGCACACCGCGCCGCTGAAGCTCCCCGGCGATAGCGTTGGGGCATTCACCCTCGGAGAGCATCCCGCGGGGTTTATTGACGACGACAAAGTCGTCGGTACAATGGAGAATATCAATCACGGTATCAGAAAACTCCGTTTGGAAAGTATACAATTTATTATATACCGTATTACAAAAAAATGCAAGAAAATTTTATATTAATAACCGCCTTCGGCGGGAAGGTAGAAAAATGACCGTTCCGGTCATTTTTCAATTTTTATGTCCCTACGCGGGACGGCGCACAAAGGGGCTCAGTCGCCGCCCCTTTGTGAATTCCTGGCTTGACGTTCGGGGGACTCGGCCTTGAGGCCTCGGACATACAGCGGTTTGCCCGCATCAGACCCTTCGGAAGAGACAAGGTGCAGTGCAAATCTGTCCAAATCGTTCGTTCACTACAAACAGCCGTGAGGAATAACAAGGAATACCTGAAATTTAGGTTCCACCTTTCAGCAAAACAAAATCCCTGTTCTTCCGTGCGATTTGCTGAGTGCAAACCGCTGTCTGTTTGAGCCCCTAAGGGCGAGTCCCCCGAACACCAAGCCGGGAATTCATAAAGGGGCGGCGTCTGAGCCCCTTTATGCGCCGCCACGCGTAGTGGCATAAAATTGAAAAAAGTACCCAGAGGGTACTTTTTTCTTCCTTTCACGCCGAAGGCGTGCCTTATTCGCCCTTCGCGGCTGCAATCGCCGCTTCGATTGCCTTCATCTTGCCGTTGACGGCAGACGAGTACTTCCGCAGGTTGGCCTTGAACAACATCGTGAAAATGCCGTCCTTGATGTTGTCGTTGAACATCGTCATGCCGAGGTCGTAGCAGATCGAATCCATGATGATGTCCAGCATCTGCGACGATACGCTGTCGCGGCTGACCTTCTGCTTCAGCGTCACTTCATAGTACGCCGGCATAACGTCGCGGTAGGAGAGGAAGTGCAGCGTTTCCAGTACCGCGCCGGACAGGTCGGGCTTCGCTACATTCGCCGGAACCGTCATCGTACGGGAACCCGCTTCTACCATGACACCGTATTCCTTCTGGTCTTCCGAATACTTCGGGAAGGGAACAATCCCGAAGTCCGATACCATGTCACGCAGGGAAATGGTGCTGTAGAACGTGTGGTCTGCAAACAGCGCGCGGTCTTCCTGGAAGTGGGATTCGGTGCGCCAGTAGTTGTTGGAGTCCGTCGTCTTGGTGTACCAGAAGCCGGTCTGCCAGCACATATCGGAAACGTATGTGAAGATTTCTTCGATCATCGGGTTGGAAAGCAGACGGATTTCCACCGTGCCGTCTTCATAGTTTTCAATGGTGCGCTGACGGGCTGCGGCAAGGAAGTTCATCGGAAGCGCGTTCGTTGCGCCGACCAGACCGTAGATATCCGTTTCGCCCCATGCACCGTCGCCGTCCACGTCGCGCATGGCGGTTTCGCCCATGGTCTTCATTTTGTCAATGGTCCATGTGCCTTCGAGTACCAGATTATACGGCGTTTCAAGCTGGAGATCAGTAATCATTTTCTGGTTGAAGCAGAGAACGTGGGTCATGTCGTACATCCCGAGGTTCGCGGAACCGTAGGAGAGGTAGGTCTTATCGGTGAAATTGATGGTGTCATTGACATCCTGGAACCAGTACGGCTTGTCCAGATTGACGTATTCCAGACTGCCGATGTCGGTGAAGTATCCCTGATTGGTAAGGGCAAACGCGCGGCGTTCGAGAAGCATGGCGAGGTCATACGCCTGGTCGCCTGCCTGCTGGGAGTTGGTGAACGCGTTCAGCGCGGCGTCGGAGTTGCCGGGAACATAGTCATCGTTGAAGATGATGTTGTACTTTTCCGCAATCTGCTGGGTACGGTTATACATTGCTTCGTTCAGTACGTCGCCGTTCTGTTCGTTGATCGCGGTGATGGCGTGCTGGGTGGTGGTGGAGCTGGTAAGGATCGTGAAGCCGTACTGCTCGAAGTCCATCGGTTCGATATCGTCGGACAGCTCGGGTTCGGTCTCGACGGGAACGGTTTCTTCGGACGCGGCCGGGGAAGCGGCATCACCGGCACCGGGGGTATCCGCAGACGATGCGTCGCCGCAGGCTGTAACTGCGGGAAGCAGCATCAGCAGGGCAAGGAGAAGGGAAAGCGATTTTTTCATAATAGGCAAGCCTCCTGTGGAACATAATTTTATCGAGATAGTAAGCTAATTATATCGGATTTTTACGCTTCTGTCAATAGAAGGAAGAAAACCGCTGCGGACATTTTCTTCCTTTGATTTCCTTTCAAAATCGAGTTTTTTTGATTTTTTCCTCACAAAACCGCCGGATGAAAAAAATCAATAATAAAAGTTTCTCAAATCCTCTTGATTATTTGTTTTCGGCATATTATAATGAGAATAAACAAGGCGAAGCGGTTTGTATCGCCAGTTTCAATAAAACGAAAGGGGCATTTCTATGTTCAATATCGGAGTTACCACAAGAGCTTTCGGCGGATTGACGATTTCCGACACCGCCCGTGAAATGGCTGCCGGCGGGTTCCGCTGCACCGAACTCTGCTTCGTCCATTCCGACCTCGACGGCTGGGTCTACAACGGCATCGGCTCCCTCGACGGCATCACCCCCGCGCGGATCCGTTCCGTCGCCGAAGAATTCCGCGGACGCGGTGTGGACGTGACCTCTCTCGGTATGTTCACCGACCTCCGCAATCCCGATCCGGCCGAACGCGAGAAGGCGATTGATTACGCGAAGCGTTACATCGAACTTGCAAGTGAAGCGGGGATTCCCTACATTGCCAGCGAATGCGGATTTACGCCCGGAAAGCGCGGCATCAACGCGGACACCTACGAATCGGATTACCAGAATCTCAAGGAAACGCTCCGCACCATCTGTCTGGAAGCGGAAAAGGCGCACGTTCATCTGGCACTGGAAGGATGCGTACTGGACATCATTCCGTCCCCGCGCCGGATCAAGCACCTGATTGAAGAACTGGAACAGGAATCCCACATCCGGCTCGGCGCGATGCTTGACCCCGCGAATTACATTGCCAATTCGGACGAAGAGGGGATGTTCTATTATCTTCGCTATGATATTTCCTATCTCCACGGAAAAGACCGTAAGTTCAATGCTGTCAGCGGCGTGAATGTCGGGGACGGGGATATTGACTGGGTGAAGTTTATGGAATGCTATATCCGGTATGCGGATCGCAAGCCATTCATTCTGGAATACTGCAACCGTGAAAACTGCCGGGAAATCAAAGCGAGAGCGGAAGGCTACTACGAAGCGGCATTCCGGACAATCATCAATCGAATCAACTAACAATCAACGGTATTCTGAAAATCCAGCGCAAGCGCAATGAAAAGCTTTGATCCAACTTTCCCGAAAGTTGGCAGGTTCCAAGGACAGCGTCCTTGGTCGACCACCGCGCGAGTTCCGTGAAACGGAACCTCGGGCGAAACACCCCGGACACAAACAGGGGATCGCTCCATCGTTCAGCTTCATCTGAAAAAAGGAGGTATTCTCCACTGCCCGCGCGAGCGTCTGATAAATCTGATACATCCGATAAAATTACGATAACCAAAACATCCGTTTGTTCCTTTTTTCTCTCTTTCTTGAAAGAGAAAAAAGGAACCGAAAAAAGAGAGAACGCTTCTCAGTCCAGAGAGTTTCGACCTCTGCGGAGGTCGACCAAGGGCTCTGCCCTTGGAACCCGCGACCTTTTGAAAAAGGTCGATCAAAACTTTCAGTCTGACAAAGTTAAACTTTTATTTTACATAAAGGAGAAACCCCATGATTAAACTCGGTGTAAACTCGGTGCTTTTCAAGACGGTATCCTTCCGCGAAGCAGCCGAAGCCATCAAGAAGTGCGGTTATGACGGTGTCGAAATCTCCGGCATCGCCGGCATGTGCGAACACCTCAACCTCGCCAACTGGAAGAACGACAAGGCAGAACTCATCGCGATCCGCGAAGAACTCGACCTCCCCTTCCTCGCAACCGAAGTTGCTTCCCAGGACCGTGACCGCCTCAACACCGCTTTTGAAGCGTGCGCGGAAATCGGTATTCCGATCGTCAACATCGGTCCCGGCGGCCGCATGAACGACGAAGAAACCCTCAAGCAGTCCCTTGAATCCATCCAGATTCTCGCGGAAGATGCGGAAAAGTACGGCATCACCCTCTGCGTAAAGGCTCACGTCGGTGCCGCTGTATGGTCCACCCCCACCACTCTCCGCATGATGGACGCCATCACCTCCCCCGCGTTCGGCGTTGACATGGACCCCTCCCATATCCACCGCGCAGGCGAAAATCCGGCTATCGCGCTTCCTCAGGTTCTCACCAAGATGAAGCACATCCACGTTCGTGACTGCAAGGGCGAAGGCCCGTCTCCGGGAGCTCCGGCAGATCAGGCGTGCGGCCGCGGCGACATCGACCTCTTCGGCTACTTCAAGGCAATGGTTGACCAGAACTACGACGGTCCCGTAGACCTCGAAGTCATCGGTCCCGACCAGAGCTACGTTGACGCTACCAAGATCGCAGCAGAAAGCTACGGCTACATGAACGCAATCCTCAAGAAGCTCGGCGCAAGATAAATTTTGACTAAGAACTAAGGGCTAATGGTGAAGGACTGTGTCAGACCGTCCGTCAGGCTGACAGACATAAAGTTCAGCCATAGTCATTCACCATTCACCATTAGTCATTAGCCCGTTTTTCTCTATAAATTCCAACTACACAAAGGAGATTTACCATGTCCAAGAGACCGAATATTCTGTTCTTTGGTATCGACAGCCTCCGCAGCGACCATATGTCGCTTTACGGCTACAAGCGTCTTACCACTCCGCACATCGACCGTTACATCGAAGACGGCGGTATCGTGTTCGATAACATGTACAGCCCGTCCATCCCCACCACGCCGGGTTACGCTTCCATGGTAACCGGTATGGACTGCTTCTCCACCGACTGTGTTGCTCTCCGTCATCAGGGCGGCCTCACCGAAGCAGTTCGCACCCTTCCCGAAATTCTCCGTGACTACGGTTACACCTCCACTTACATCGGCGGTCACTCCTGCCGTGGCTGCGACAAAGTTATCACCTACGCGGACTGGAACGCAGACAAGGCCGAAGAAATGAACAAGGCTGCCATCCCGGAACTCGAACGTCTGGCTAAGCAGGATCAGCCGTGGCTCCTCTTCATGCGCCACATGGATCCCCACTCTCCTTACTACACCAAGGAACCCTTCACCAGAATGTTCTATCAGGGCGACGAATTCGACCCGAACAACAAGTCCCTCAAGCCCGTTTACGAATTCAAGCCGTTCCGTGACTACTTCCTCACCTGGTTCCCGGAAGGATGCACCGACGCTGAATACATCATCGCTCAGTACGACGCTTCCGTTGCTTACATGGACCTCTGCATCAACCAGATCCTTGAAAAGCTGAAGGAACTCGGCCTTGAAGACGACACCATCGTTGTATTCACCTCCGACCACGGCGAAACCCTTTACGACCACGACTGCTACTTCGACCATCACTCCATCTATGACTGCGTTCTGAACGTACCGTTCGCATTCAAGTACTCCAAGTTCGGCTACGAAGGCCATGTCGAAGACATCACCCAGACCAAGGACGTTCTTCCGACCATCCTCTCCCTTGCAGGCATCGACTGCGGCATCAAGTTCGACGGCCGTGACATGACCAAGGCGATCACCGGCGAAGGCGTTCGTCAGGAACCCGAATTCTACATCACCGAAGCAACGTGGATGAGAAAGCACGGCTGGAGAACTCCCGAATGGAAGCTCATGATCGCGCTTGAACCCGACTTCCACTTCAAGCCCGCTGTAGAACTCTACAACCTCATCGACGACCCGGAAGAATACAACAACCTCGCGGAACAGGAACCCGAAGTTGTCGAATTCCTCAAGAACCGTATGCTCGCGCACATCGCTAAGCGTGAAGCCGAAGTCGGCCACGCAAACCCGATGTACACCAACCTCAACTGGAGCGGTTTCGGCAGACCGTTTGAATCTTCCGAAGAAGCGTACAACACCCTCCACATCGGTGACCCCGCAGCTGCTCAGAAGCTCCAGTCCAAGCTCAAGGACATGGGCGTTGAAGACTGATTGACAATGGAATATCTTGGGGAAAACCTTTTTGAAAAAAGGTTTTCCCCAAACCCCTTTCCAAAAACTTTCCGACAAATGGTCTGGACAGAGTCTGTGCAGACCGGAAATAACCATTCTTTCTTTTTACTATGAAAAAAGCTGCTTATGTGTGGGACTGGTATCTCAAAAGCGTGGACGAGCGTGACATTGCCGTTCTCGATATCATCAATATCGCGTTCGGGAAAGTCAGAAACAATGTCCTCGATTTTGACAAGCCATCCGTCCCCGCCGAAATTGCGCGGATTCACGCGCAGAAGCCCGGTATGAAAATTCTGCTTTCCGTCGGAGGATGGGGTGCGGGCGGATTTTCCGTCATGTGCCGCACAGCCGAAGGAATTGCGGAATTTGCTGCATCCTGCGTGGATGCTGTGGCAACGTACGGGCTGGACGGCATTGACCTCGACTGGGAATACCCGACCATTGATTCCGCCGGTATTGATGCCGATCCCTCCGACCGTGAAAACTTTACTCTCCTGCTCCGCGCTCTGCGTGACGCGCTGGACACGGCATATCCGGACGCGTACAAAATGCTGACGATTGCCGCCGGTGCGGGAAAGTATTATATCGACGCGGTGGAAATTCCGGAAATCGTGAAGGTACTCGACTACATTTCGCTGATGACGTACGATATGCGCGGCGCATGGTCGCCCGCCGGACATCATACGGCACTGTACGGCAGTCCCTCCGCGGACGAAACCGTCCGTCTGTTCCATGAAGCCGGAGTTCCTGTGGAAAAACTCATGATCGGCGCGGCTTTTTATTCCCGTAAGTGGACAAACATTCCCGAAGGAGGCACGCACGGTCTCGGACAGGCGTGCGACGATCCGGACGACCGGGAGAGCGGTATGTTCGGCCCGGGATTTGCCAGACTTGCGGAAGATTACATCGACAAAAACGGATACACCGCCTATTACGACGAAGAATGCGGTGCGTCCTGGCTATATAATGAAACCGAGCGCACGTTAATCAGCTATGACGACGAACGGAGCGTTGCCGCCAAAGCAAAGTATGCGGCGGAAACCGGTCTGTACGGCGTTATGTACTGGGAACATTCCTGTGACCCGACCCGACGGCTGATGAACGCGCTTGCAGAAGGAGAATAATCATGCAGAGAACTTGTGTCGTAGGTATGGGACATATCGGACATCGTCATGCACGCGCCTATACCGAATCCGATAAAGCGGAACTCGTCGCTGTCTGTGACCGCGTTCCCGAACTCGCAAAGGCTGCCGGTGAAAAGTTCGGCGTACCGTATTTTACCAAGGCATCCGAAATGTACGCGGCCATGAAGCCCGACATCGTCAGTGTCACGACCGGCGGTTTTGAATACGCCAGCGACCACTACGAACCCACCATCGAAGCGTTTGAAGCGGGATGCCACGTTCTCGGCGAAAAGCCGATCTCGAACAACCTCCGCCACGCCGTTGAAATGGTCGAACTCGCCGAAAAGAAGAACCTCTGCTACGGCATCGACATGAACCACCGCTTCACTCCCGCCGCACGTCAGGCAAAGAAGTGGCAGGACGAAGGCCGTCTCGGTTCGCTCCTGTTCTGCAATATGTCCCTGTGGATCGGCAAGTTCATGCCCCTTGAATCGGTTTACTACCACCTCAAGGCACTGAACCCGCACAGCATCAACATCATGCAGTATTTCTGCGGCCCGATCACGGAAGTTTCCACCTACGCGATGACCGCACCGGGCAGAAACATTTACTCCACACAATCCACCGCCATGCGGTTTGAATGCGGCGCGGTCGGACATCTGACCTCGTCCTACGACATCACCCGCGGCCATCCGATGGAACGCTGCGAAGTTGCCGGCACCGACGGTCGCTTCACCTTCGAAGATATGTGGCGCGAAGCGGTTCTTTATCCGGCAAATTCCCCCGTACGCGAAGTTTACGCGAACCCCGTATTCGACGGTCCGAACCGTTTCGAATGCTTCTACGACACCTTCCGTGACCGTATCCACGCATTTGTGGATCAGGTAGACGGCGGTGCGAAACCCTCCGAAATCGACGGCAGCGGCCGCGAAGGTCTCGAAGCGTCCCGCGTTATCCACGCGATGATTAAGTCCATCGAAGAAGGCAGCGCATCCATCAAAGTAAGCGAAATCACCGACTAACTGCCGGATCCCCGCAGTTCCCACATACTACCATGCCAGAGTTATTTCAGAAAAGTACATTTTTCAGTGAACCGCCGGAAATCCGGATTCATGAGGCGGAGCACGACGGACGGCTCGGTTCGCACACGCACGAATTCTATGAGCTTGTGTATGTTGTTGACGGATTCACGCTCCACTCCTCCGCCGGCCGGGTGAATATGCTCGTCACGGGTGACCTGTTTTTTGTGCGCCCCGGCGAAGAGCATTCCTACATCAACGCCTATCGGACGAAGCTGTACAATCTCATCTTCACGTCGGACGAACTCGGCTCGGAGCTTGCGGAACTGTCCAAGCTGCCGGGACTGGATGCCATGTTCTGCGGCGGAGATGACGAAAGTGTCGGTACGCGCCTGCTGCACGTCGGCATGAGCGACCGTCACAGTGTGGAATCCGCACTGGAAAAGATCAAATCGGAACGCCTTTCCAAACGAACCGGCTGGCAGTCGCTGACCCGCGCGTATCTGATCTCGTTTCTGATCCGTTACTCGCGTATGTACGAAACGCAGTGGGACCGCCGCTCGCAGTCCTCGAACGATTACTACGGCTACATCTACAAAATTCTGAGCTATGTGAACGACAACTACGCGCGTCCGATCACGACGTCCGAGCTTGCCGACATCACCGGCCTTTCCCCCGACTACATGGCACGCAAATTCAAGCAGGCGCTCAACATGAGCCCTGCCGAATACGTCCGCCGATTCCGGATCGCGCGCGCCATGGAACTGCTCTGCACGACCGATACCCCCGTCGCGGAGGTGGCGCAGCAGACCGGATTCTCCGACATCAGCCTGTTCTCCCGCGTCTTCAAGCAGGCCGTCGGACTTCCTCCCGCCGCCTACCGCAAAAACATCACCGGAAGCAGCGATTAAATGTTGTTTCTCGGGAAAACCTTTTTTAAGGAAAAAGGTTTTCCCGAACCCTTTCCAAAAACCTTCAATCTGTTACGGAGACAAAGTTTTGCGGAAGGGTCGAGTTCTTTTGTGAATTTGAAATTATTATAAAACGGAGGATATATCTATGCCGAAAATGTTATTTGCAGCGAAAACCATCGAGTACGAAGGACCGTACGGAACGGCAACCCGCAAGTATGTGATCCGCCTCGGGGATCTCGACGCGATCTGCCTCGGAACCCGCGAAAAGAAGACCTTCTTCGGTCTTATCAAGAAGCAGGAACGTTATCTTGAATTCCGCACCCACGGCATCATGGGCATCGACGCGCCCATCGTCGTCGGCGAATATGACGAAGACAAGGAAGAATTCCGTATGTTCCTTGAAAAGGCAAAGCAGTTCGCCAGCGACAACGACATCGTCATCCAGAAAATCTAACCAAAACAAACGTATGCGCTGAAAAACCGATTTCAGCCTAACGATCCCCCCTGCACAAACCCCAACAAATTCCCCAGATAAAAATTTTTTGAAAGGGGTTTGGGGGAAACTTTTTTATAAAAAAGTTTCCCCCAAGAAACCACCCCCTTAGAAAGGATATACCATGGCAAAAATCTTTAAGGCGGCCGTAGTTGGTATGGGCGGTATTGGCCACACTCATGCAAACTGCATCATCAACGACCCGCTCGCAGAACTTGTTGCTGTCTGCGACCTCATCCCCGCGAAGGCTGACGCTGCTGCGGAAAAGTTCAACGTACCGGCATTCTACTCCCTGAAGGAAATGCTGATCGCTCACCCGGAAATCGAAGTTGTACACGTTACCACTTCCGGTTTTGAAAACGGTTCCTGGCACTACGATCCCACGATCGAAGCACTCGACGCAGGCCGTCACGTTCTCGTTGAAAAGCCGATTTCCAACAACATCGAAGAAGCACGCTTCATGGTTGACTATGCGGCAAAGAAGGGTCTGTACCTCGGCTGCGACCTGAACCACTACTTCTCCGAACCCGCGTTCAAGGCTGACGAACTCATCAAGAACGGCGGCATCGGCGAACAGGTTTACGCAATGACCAAGGTTGGCTTCAACGGCAGCTCCGTCAACGTAAACTCCATCGACCGCAACTCCAGATGGCAGATGCCCTACTCCCACGCGAAGGCATTCCTCACCCATCCCTTCTCCGTAATGCGCCACTTCTGCGGCGACGTTACCCACATTCAGGCATTCATGGACAAGCCCGGTGCACGCCGTCAGTCCGAAGACCTGATGCTCTCCATCCAGTCCGTACACATGAAGTTCCAGAACGGCTGCGTAGGCTACCTCCTTTCCCAGAGAGGCGACGCAATGTTCGGTCTCGGCGGCTGGTGGTCCTTCGAACTTGCAGGTACCCACGGCACGTTCTGCATTGAAAACTGCGTAGAACAGATCACCTACTGGAAGAACGGTCAGGCTCCGGAAGTTACCAACACCGGCGTTACCGACTTCGGCGCAACGTTCCCGATCCGTATTCACGCATTCTACGAAGACCTTTCCAACAACGTTCCGCTGGAACACCTCCGTGCATCCGGCCGCGACGCACTTGCAACGATGGAATACATCTTCGCAGCGATCGACTCCTACGAATCCGGCGGACAGATTGTACGTCCTCATGCACTTCCGGCATACCACGGACATCCGACGATCATTCACTAAGGAAAAACGCCCCTTCGGGGCAGAAGGTAGAAAAAAGCACCGTTCCGGTGCTTTTTTCAATTTTTTATGTCCTGCGCGGACGGCGCACAAAGGGGCTCAGACGCCGCCCCTTTGTGAATTGCCGGCTTAGAAGGCGTTCGTGGGACTCGGCCTTAAGGCCTCGGACAGACAGCGGTTTGCCCGCATTCAAACCCTTCGGAAGAGACAAGGTTTGGGTGCAAATCTGTCCAAAGCGTTCGTTCACTACAAACAGCCGTGAGGGATAACAGGGGATAACTGAAATGTCAGTTCCACCTTTCAGCAAAACGAAATCTCTGTTCTTCCGTGCGATCTGCTGAGTGCAAACCGCTGTCTGTTTGAGCCCCTAAGGGCGAGTCCCACGAACGCCAAGCCGGGAATTCATAAAGGGGCGGCGTCTGACGGAGTTCACTTCGTGAACTCCATTTATGCGCCGTCCCGCGCAGGGACATAAAATTGAAAAAAGTACCCAACGGGTACTTTTTTCTACCTTATAATCCAAACGAAAAGTTTAGTATTCCTCACGGAGTAGCAGTATCCAGCGCGAGATAGTCCTCAATAACTCTGCCGAACTTCTTTTCGGCAGTCTTGATGATGCCTGCGTAGGACGATTCCGTGTTGCTGGAATTCGCGGATACCAGATTCTGGATCACAAACGCCAGTCCGCCCAGCGCGTCGTTGTACATATAACCAAAGTCGAAGACGCGGCTGTCCATCAGAAGGTCGAACATTTCGGCGGATTCGATGTCGCGCGCCGCCTTCGTCTTCAGAGACGTTTCGTAATACGCCGGTACAACCTGCTTGTAGGTTTCTGCGTTCAGTGCTTCCACGATGATACTGATGTCTTCCGGATTCGGTACCGTTACCGGAACCATCATGCCGCCGTGTGCACCGTCGCTCATCGTGTAGTAACGATCCTGTGTATCGTCAAACTTCGGGTAGGGAATGATACCGAAGTCGAATTCGAGATCGCGGTATCCCATCGCGCTCTGGAACAGACCCGTGTAAACGAGCAGATTGCCTGCCATCCATGTCGATCCGCCGGTACCCCAGCCGGAGGTGAAGCCGCCCATGGATTCATGATACAGTGCGTTCAGGCGCGTAACGATATCGTATGCCTTTTCGCGG
>SVQN01000093.1 GCA_015065295.1 Oscillospiraceae bacterium | reverse complement strand
AAGAAACTCCACCCCTCAACTTAGTCAACAAATTCAAAGTCCATATCATCCACAAAGACAAGGTCGCCTTCCTTGCAGCCGGCTTCGCGGAGACGGTCGATGATGCCCGCCTTGATGAGCGAACGTTCGAAATACATGAGCGACTCGCGGTCGTCGAAGTTGACGCGGCCGACCAGAGCGGCTGCCCATGCGCCGTCCACATGGAACGATGCGTCGTCGCCGCGCGTGATGATAACAGCGTCCGCACCTTCGAGCAGGTCTTCCTCATCCGCAGGAGCGATTTCGGTTTCGTAGACCGTTACGGGCGGCAGGTCATGCAGCATATACGCGATTTCGTCCACGAGCGTCTTCAGACCCATCTTCTGGGAGGCGGAAATGTAGATGACATCGTAGCCGTATTCCGCACAGCGGCGTTCGAGTTCCGCGCATTCTTCGGAAAGTTCCGGAAGTTCGATGAATTCGTCCTCGCCGTTCACGAGCAGATCGGCCTTGTTCGCCGCAATAATGCGCGGACGATCCGCCAGTTCCGGAGAGAACTTCCGCAGTTCGTCGGAAATCGTTTCAAAGTCCTCGACCGGGGTGCGTCCTTCGATGCCGGAAATATCAACAACCTGTACAAGCATCCGGCAGCGTTCGATGTGGCGCAGGAACGCATGACCCAGTCCGAGACCTTCCGACGCGCCTTCGATCAGACCGGGGATGTCCGCCATGACAAAGCCGGATTCGCCGCCGGTGGAGACTACGCCGAGGTTCGGTTCGAGCGTTGTGAAGTGGTAGTCCGCGATTTTCGGACGTGCAGCGGAAACCGCCGCCAGCAGGGACGATTTTCCGGCGGACGGAAGTCCCGCAAGACCAACGTCCGCGATCATTTTCAGCTCCAGAACGACTTCGCGTTCTTCGCCGGGAAGACCGCTCTTCGCAAACCGGGGAATCTGACGAGTCGGGGTGGCAAAGTGCCGGTTGCCCCAGCCGCCGCGTCCGCCTTTGCAGAGGGTGAAGTCTTCGCCGTCGTTTTCGGACATATCATGGATGATCTTGCCGGTTTCGGCGTCACGCAGAAGGGTTCCGCGTGGAACGGGGATAATCACATCCGCGCCGTTCGAGCCGTGATATTTGGAACCCGCACCGTCACCGCCGTTTTCGGCGATGAACTTGCGTTTGTAGCGGAAGGCAAGCAGGGTGTTGGAGCCATCGTCCACACGGAAGATGACATCGCCCCCGTTGCCGCCGTCACCGCCGTCCGGACCGCCCTTGGCGACGTATTTTTCACGACGGAAGGATACGACGCCGTTGCCGCCGTTGCCGGCCTTGACGAAAATTTTGATTTTATCTATAAACATTACTGTTCTCCGTTGATTTCGTTTTCACGAGTGATCTTGATGTTGTTGACGAGATTGTAGTGATTCATGCGGTACTGCTCGATGCTGTGCCGGATGATGTCCATCGCTTCCTCGCGGGTGCCGGTTTCATCTACGACGGTGTCCTTGTTTTCGAGCGTTTTGTAGACGGTGAAGAAATGCTTCATTTCGTCAAAAACGTGCTTCGGCAGCTCGTCCATGCTCTGATAGGTGTTGTAGTACGAGTCGGTGAAGGGAACGGCGATGATTTTTTCGTCGAACCGTCCGCCGTCCACCATCTTGATAACGCCGATCGGATAAACCTGCACAAGCGTCAGCGGAGCGATTTCCTCGGAGCAGATAACGAGAACGTCGAGCGGGTCATCGTCGTCCGCGTAGGTCAGCGGAATGAATCCGTAGTTTGCGGGATAGTGCGTGGAGGTATGGAGAATCCGGTCGAGCTTGAGAAAACCGGTGCTTTTGTCAAGTTCGTACTTGATCTTGCTTCCCTTGGTGATCTCAATGACCGCATAGAAGGATTCGGGAGTGATTTTTTCGGGGGAAAAGTCGTGCCAGATATTCATGGAGTGCCTCCGGGAAAATTATTCGCCGAACATATCTCTTGCGATGTCTGCAAGAATGCCGATGCCGCGGACGATGTCTTCGTCGGAAGGCATGGAGTAGTTCAGACGGAAGGAGTCGGACGGAGCTTCGGTGTCGCAGTTGAACGCGGTTCCGGGAACGACGGCGACCTTCTGTGCGAGAGCCTTTTTGATGAATTCGGAGCTGTCGGTGCCGTTCGGGAGTGTGCACCACAGGAACAGACCGCCTTCGGGACGGGTATACTTCACGCACTTCGGCATCTTCTTGTCGAGTTCGGCGAGCATGAGTTCCGCCTTGGCGCGGTAAATGCCGCGGATCTTTTCAATGTGACCGTCGATGTCGCGTTCGGTCATGTAACGGTGGCAGAGCATCTGGAAGAAGTTGTTCGTGTGAACGTCTTCAACCTGCTTGGCAACGACCATCTTGGAAATGACCGCCTGCGGGCCGCAGACATAGCCGATACGCATACCGGCGGAGAGAATCTTGGAGAAGGAAGAGCAGTAGAGAACGATGCCGTCTTCGTCGAAGGACTTGTAGGTCGGAACGTCCTCACCGGCAAAGCAGAGTTCGCCGTACGGGTTGTCTTCGAGGATCATCACGCCGTACTTCTTTGCAAGTTCGTAAACCTTCTTGCGGTTTTCAAGGGTGGAGGTGATGCCCATCGGGTTGTGGAAGGTCGGGATGACATAGATAAAGCGTGCGTTCGGGGTTTCCGCGAGGGTCTTTTCGAGGATTTCCACGTCGATGCCGTCCTCGTTCAGCGGAACGCCGACCGGCTTTGCGCCGAGTGCGCGGAAGGAGTTGAGTGCGCCGATGAAGCTGGGATTTTCGCAGATGACCACGTCGCCTTCGTTGCAGAGAGCCTTGGTGGTCAGTTCGATGCCCTGCTGACCGCCGGTGGTGATGATGGTTTCGTCAAAGTCGCGTCCGATGCCGAACTTTGCCTTCATGCGTTCTTCAACGGCCTTGCGGAGCGGCGGATAGCCTTCGGTGATGCCGTACTGGAGCGCGACGTTTGCCTGATTCTTGAAGATGTCGGCAGAGATTTCCGCGAGTTCTTCGGACGGGAAGGACAGGGGAGAGGGATTGCCTGCCGCGAAGCTGATGATGGTCGGGTCGGACAGGGACTTGAAAATTTCGCGGATTGCGGACGGCTTGAGGTTGGCGAGTTTGTTAGAAATCGTATATTCCATTGTTTGAAGTATCTCCGTTTTTTCATAGAATTATCATTCTGATATTTTATCACAGATCGGGGAAAAAAACAATAGTGAGAATGTGAAGAATTGCCCGCAGAGGAACCGTGATCTTTATGCTGATAAATGAAAGAAACCGTTCACTGATTCTTGACACCTTCGTACAGATATGCTACAATCGGATCAGAAACACTGAAAATTTATGCAGTAACAGGAGGATTTCCCATGACGGAATACGGCTACAATTTCGACTATACGAAAACCATGATGATGAAGATGTACCTCGCTACGCCGGATCGCCGCGGCGGCTCGGATGTCAACATTACCTTCGCGCAGGCACTCGACATCATCCGCAAAACCGATGCGCTGACGCTCGGCGTACCGAAAATCATCTACCTCGTCGGCTGGCAGTACAACGGGCACGACGACCGCTATCCCGAACTGTTCGAGGTCAACGAAGCACTGAAACGTCCCGAAGATGCAGCCGCGCTGGACAGCCTCGTCTGGCTCATGGAGGAGGCAAAGCAGTACAATACCACGGTCAGCTTCCATATCAATTTCACTGACGCCTACGCAGACTCCGAACTGTTCCCGGACTACCTCGCCGCCGGTGCGCTGATCCGGAAACCGGACGGTTCCCCTGACCCGATCGAAGAATACAACGGCAAGCCGTGCTATAAGGTATCGTTCTGCGAGGAATGGAACAGCGGACTGTTCCGCCGCCGGTTTGACCGGTTCCTCGCGTCTGTTCCCGCCGCACAGACCGGTACGGTTCATGTAGACAATTTCCAGTGCTACTACAACAATGCCCCCGAAGTCGATCTCGCCGCCGCGCAGAACGCCCGCAATCAGATGATTGATTATGTGAAGTCCTGCGGACTGGATATTACGTCCGAATTCACCTACCGCGAAGGCCCCGACGGACGGGACAACTACAATCACTACTGCATGGGACATCCTGTTTACCCCATCGCAACCCTCGGACGGATCGCCGCACTGTGGTGGTTCGACAACATCCGCGACGATGAATATCTCACCTATCCTCCGCAGCAGTTCGGCGGCGGACTTTCGCACGATCCCGCGTTCCTCCGCACCTTCTACGGCAATATCCACGGCGAACACCTCTGGAGAGGGGGAAATCTGCACAATGATGCGTGGGCCGCTCCGTTTACCCGCGAATTCTGCATGATCCAGCTCCCGTATTTCTTCCTTTGTGAACACAAGCGTGAGCGGATCGAAAATGACGAATCCGGAAAGACGGCGTATTTCTCCGACGGTATCGTGAGCCGTTCGGCAGACGAAACCATCACCGTAAACGGCGTTGCGGTCAAGGACGGACACAGCGTTCTGCTTCCGCTGATGGTGAAGCCGGACACGTTTGTTTTCTACAGTGACGACCCGTTCGACGGTGTACGGGATATTCCCGGATGTGCGTTTGCGGAAGCGAAGGTGTCACGCATCACGGCAGACGGTACGGAATTCCTGTATGAAACATCGGTCACGGACGGAAAAATCACAATCCATGCCGCTGCCGGAGAGGCATTGCTGATCGAAAAACAGGTATAATCTCTGAAAAAAACGGCTGTTTCTTCCCGAACGGTCGTTTTTTATGTTATAAACAATACTTGAGCGCACAATTCTGTATAAAAATAACACTTTGCCACTTGAAAATCCGAGGAGATTTTGCTATACTTATATAATCAGAGAAAAACGGCATTTTGCCATCAGAATTTGGAGAAGAACACATGGAAAAAATCATCAAGCCCCGCGGTACGATGGACGTTATGGCTCCCGACGTATTCGCGTGGAACTATATAGAAAAGAAAGTCCGCGACGTTGCCGACCGTTTCGGTTTCACCGAAATCAAGGTTCCTACCTTCGAAGAAATCGGCCTTTTCCGCCGCGGTGTGGGCGAAACTACGGACGTTGTCCAGAAGGAAATGTACACCTTCACCGACAAGGAAGGCACCGTCTACGCGCTCCGTCCGGAAGGCACCGCCTCCGTTGCCCGCGCCATCATCGAAAACGGCAAGGCAACCGACACGCTCCCGCTGAAGTATTATTACGTCATCAACTGCTTCCGCTACGAAAAGCCGGAAGCCGGACGCAGCCGTGAATTCGTTCAGTTCGGTACCGAAATGTTCGGCGCACCCTCTGCCGGTGCGGACTTCACGATCATTTCCCTCGGCGATACCGTCATCCGTGAACTCGGCATCACCGGCATCAAGCTGCACATCAACTCCATCGGCTGCCCGAACTGCCGTCCCGCATACCGTGCGGCTCTCAAGGACTACCTCAAGTCCCACTCCGACGAACTCTGCGATACCTGCCTTGACCGTATCGAAACCAACCCGCTCCGTGCGCTCGACTGCAAGAACGATTCCTGCAAGAAGGTCGCGGAAAACGCTCCCCGCACGATCGACCACCTGTGCCCGGAATGCCGCGCACACATGGACGAACTCGAAGGCTACCTCAAGGCCTGCGGTATCGACTATGTTGTTGACCCGCACATCGTCCGCGGTCTCGACTATTATACCCGCACCGTCTTCGAATTCATCGCCGAAGGCATCGGTTCCCAGAGCACTGTCTGCGGCGGCGGCCGTTACGACGGTCTGATGGAAGAACTCGGCGGCCCGAAGATGGCCGGTATCGGTTTCGGTATGGGCATCACCCGTATCATCCTTGCGATGAAGCAGTGCGGCATCGAAGTGCCGAGACTCGCTGTTCCCAAGCTGTACATCGCCTCCATGGGTGCGGCAGCGTCCGCAAAGGCAATGGAAATTGTCAGCGAACTCCGTAACGCCGGCATCGGCGCGGACTGCGACATCATGGGCAGAAGCCTTAAGGCGCAGATGAAGTACGCGGACAAGATCGCGGCGGAATATGTTCTCATGCTCGGCGATTCCGAAATCGAAAACGGCACCGCAACGATCAAGGAAATGGCAACCAGCGAACAGACGACCCTCAAACTCGACGAAATCATCGACTTCATCAAGACAAAGTAAAAATACGCACTCACCAAAAGTATTGTCATAATTAAAAAGGTTTTTGGAAGGGGTGTGTGGAAACCTTTTTCCTCAAAAAAGGTTTCCACACGAAAAAATTTTTATGGACGGGAAAATTTCGCAGTTCCTGAAAATGCAGCACGACCTCGCGGTCGAAAAAGGCTGGATTGACGGCCGTACCCCCGAAAATGCGCCGTTTTCCATCCTGTGGAGCATCGACGAACTCGGCGAAGCGATTGCGATCATCAAGAAAAAAGGCGCGGACGGCATCATGAACAACGAAAGCGTGCGCGAGCATTTCGTCGAAGAGGTCACGGATACGTTCATGTACCTGTTCGATATGATGGAGTGCTACGGCATCACCGCCGACGAATTCACCCGCGCGTACGTCAAAAAGTACGAACGCAACATGGGCAGAAGCTGGCACGAAAACGACGCCATGTACGAAAAATGCCGCTGGCAGCTTGTGATTTTCGATCTTACGGGAGAACTTCCCGTAACGCCCCGTCTGCTTGAAGTGTTTTCCAAGACCGAGCTGAAACTGGCAGCCGTAACGTCGGATGTTGCGTTCGGCAGCACGTTCCGCCGGAATGAACTGGAAGCCGATATGTTTGATCTGACCGGCGAATGCGGGCCGCTGAAGGAACTGTTTTCCGACACCGTGAAGCATTTCGGGATTTCGTCGGATGCAGTGGTCGTCTGCACCGATTCCGAAGAAGGCGTCCGTGCTGCAGAAGAAACCGGCATGACCGTTTACAAAATCGGCGACGGTACAACCCTCGACGGATTACAGGATTTTCTCGGATTTGCGAAGTGAATCTTCGGAGATCGCGAAGGGAAGTGGTCGTATGCGGTATACAGATTATACCGGAACGGACGAAAAGAGACAGAATTGTTTTCAATAATATTTCAATATACATCAACATTTTAAGAAACCGAAAGGAATGAATTATCATGCAGTCATTTACCAGTGCAGATAAAAGAACCGACTACTGCGGTACTCTTACCGCAAAGGATATCGGCCGTAAAGTTACCGTAACCGGCTGGTGCCAGAGACAGCGCGACCTCGGAAGCCTCATCTTCATCGACGTCCGCGACCGCACCGGTCTTCTCCAGCTCGCTTTTGACGATACCACGCCCGAAGATATCTTCAACACCGCATTCGGTGTCCGTGCGGAATACGTTCTCTCCGCAACCGGTACTGTCCGTTCCCGCGGCGAAGCGGCGATCAACAAGAACCTCCCCACCGGCGAAATCGAAGTTTATGTTGAATCCTTCAAGGTTCTCGCGGAAGCGCAGACTCCTCCGTTCGCTATCGTTGAAAACAGCGACGTCCGTCCGGAACTCCGTCTGAAGCACCGTTA
Organism: Oscillospiraceae bacterium; assembly: GCA_015065295.1. Classification (GTDB taxonomy): domain Bacteria; phylum Bacillota; class Clostridia; order Oscillospirales; family CAG-272; genus UMGS1696. The sequence continues at coordinate 1,267 of SVQN01000093.1, read as the reverse complement.
TCTCGACCTCAGAAGACCCGACCTCCAGAGAAATATCATTGCCCGTTCCCAGATTGTCAAGCTCACCCGTGACTATTTTGCGGACAACGGCTTCATTGATATCGAAACCCCGTGCCTTATCAAGCCCACTCCGGAAGGCGCACGCGACTACCTCGTACCGAGCCGCGTTCATCCCGGCAAGTTCTACGCGCTTCCGCAGTCTCCCCAGCTCTACAAGCAGCTTCTGATGTACTCCGGTTTCGACCGATATCTCCAGATCGCGCGCTGCTTCCGTGACGAAGACCTCCGTGCGGACCGTCAGCCCGAATTCACCCAGATCGACCTGGAAATGTCCTTCTCCGATGAAGAAGACATCATCGCTATGAACGAAGGCTACATCAAGTACCTCTTCGACAACTTCATGCATCAGCCCCTCGAAATCCCGTTCCCGCGCATGACCTACAAGGAAGCAATGGAACGCTTCGGTTCCGACAAGCCGGACACCCGTTTCGGTCTGGAACTCTGCAATCTCTCCGACCTCGTTGCAAACAGCGGGTTCTCCGTATTTGCAGGCGCGGTTGCCGACGGCGGCAGCGTTCGCGGCATCAACGTCAAGGGCGGCGCGAAGTTTACCCGTAAGGAAATCGACTCCCTCACCGAATTCGTGAAGACCTACGGCGCACGCGGTCTCGCATGGTACAAGAACACTGCAGGCGCACCGACTTCTTCCTTTGCGAAGTTCATGACTCCCGAAGAAATTGCGGCAATCACCGAACGCATGGCTTGCGAAGACGGCGACCTTCTCCTCATCGTTGCGGCGAAGAACACCGTTGTATTCGACTCTCTCGGCGCACTCCGCTGCGAAGTTGCGAAGAGAATGGGCATCATCGACAAGTCGAAGTTCAACTTCCTGTGGGTTACCGAATTCCCGCTTCTCGAGTACTCCGAAGAAGACAACCGCTTCTATGCAAAGCACCATCCCTTCACCATGCCGATGGAAGAAGACCTCCCGCTTCTCGAAACCGATCCCGGCGAAGTTCGCGCGAGAGCGTATGACTGCGTCCTGAACGGCACCGAACTGGGCGGCGGTTCCATCCGTATCCACACCACCGAAATGCAGACCAAGATGTTCGACGCGCTCGGAATCGGCGCGGAAGAAGCGGAAGAAAAGTTCGGCTTCCTCCTCGAAGCGTTCAAGTACGGCGTACCCCCGCACGGCGGTCTCGCATTCGGTCTTGACCGTGTTGTAACGCTCCTGCTCGGCCTCGAAGACATCCGTGACGTCATC
>SVQN01000092.1 GCA_015065295.1 Oscillospiraceae bacterium | reverse complement strand
CCGTGCGTTGTAGTGTGTCTTTCCTCTCATACAGTATACAACAAATTTATTACAAAATCGTCGCTATCCGTCAGCTTTCATCCCTATTTGTGCTGACGCTTTAGCGGCAGAATGGAGATTACAATGTTCCAGTCTACATGGATTACCCATCCGTCCGCGCAGTTTTCGGACAACCGGATATATCTCTTCCGGAAAACTTTCACTCTCACCGGAAAGCCGGACACTGCTCCGCTGAATATCTCTGCGGAAGCACGCTACAAGCTGTTTGTCAACGGCCGACGTGCCGCGTTCGGTCCCTGCCGTTCGTCCGGTGAAGAAAAATATTATGACACCCTTGACCTCGCGGATTACCTCCGTGCAGGCGAAAACGAAATTACCTGCGAGGTTCTCGGTCTGGCGGATAATGCTGACCTGACGAAGCCGTCCGTGATTTTCGGCGTACGCCGGAGCGGAAATCTGCTTCTCGCCGTGGAACTCGACTGCGGCGAAACGGTCGTCCGCACCGACGATACCTGGGAAACCGCCGTTTCCCCTTACGCGGACGTTGCTTTCCACAACGGATATGCGCGCGGCGCGATGTTTGAAGAAGAAGCGCACGGCGGTACCCCCGAATGGGTTCCCGCAAAGAAGGCGGCGCGCGTTGATTCCATCCGCGAAAAGCCGTATCCGTGGGGCATTATCAATCCGATGTTCGTACTCCCGCGCCCGATTCCGATGATGTACCAGAAGGACGTTCCGTTCACGGATTCCGGCGACGGTTTCCTGATCGCGGACGAACTGACCAACGGCTTCCCGAAGTTCACCTTCAAGGGACACGGCAGAGCGAAGATCATGTATGCGGAATCCTTCGGCAGCGGCGGCGAAAAGAAAGACCGTCTCGACCGTTCGCTTTCCTTCAACGGCGTATTCGATCTTGTGGCTGTCGATGGGGAACTGACGTTTGAACCGTTCTGGTTCCGCTGTGCGAGAATCATCCGCATCGAAACCGAAGGAGACGTTAAGCTGACCGGTTTCACCTTCACCGAAGCCGGTTATCCGATGACTTATCCCGAAACCTGCGACTTTGGAAACGAAACCGACAACAAGCTCTGGAAAATTTCCGTTGCAACCCTCATGCGCTGTACGCAGGAATCCTACATGGACTGCCCGTACTACGAACAGCTCCAGTACGCGATGGATACCTCTCTCCAGATGATCTTCAACTACCAGATCAACAACGACGATGCGCTCGCACGCAAGGCGATCCACGACTTCCGCCTGTCCCAGCGTGCCGACGGTCTTCTGTCGAGCCGCTATCCGACCGTGGAACCGCAGTATATCCCGTCGTTCTCGTTCTACTATATTTTCATGGTTGCCGAGCATTACAAGCGGTTCGGCGACAAATCGCTCGTCCGTGAAAATCTCCGCGCCATCGACGGCGTTCTCGAATGGTTCGACGGCTGTATCGACGAAACCGGCCTGCTGAAGCGCACGATGTACTGGGACTTCATCGACTGGGCGACCACATGGGGACGTACCGCCGGGGAACCCGTGGTCGGCGACGACTGCCACATGGCGATTGCATCGGCGATGTATGTGTCCTTCCTCCGTCTGGCGGCAGACCTTGCCGATCTCTGCGGACGTACCGGTGCGGCGGCGGAATACCGTGACCGTGCGGATGCTGTTGCGTCGGCAATCGAAGCGAAGTGCTGGGACGAAAAGCGCGGCCTGTACGCGGATGAAACGAACCGCGTTTACTTCAGCCAGCAGATGCAGGTATGGTGTACCCTCTCCGGTATCGCAGACGAAGCGCGTGCACGTCAGATCATGGAAAACGCGATTCCGCTCGAAACGAAGTGTACGTTTGCGTACTCGTACTTCTGGTTCCGCGCACTGGAACAGGTCGGCCTGTATCATGAAACCGAGCGCATGATGAACCGTCTGCGCGGTCTGATTGAGCTGAACTGCTCGACCATTCCGGAAACACCCGACGCACCGCGCAGCGACTGTCACGCATGGGGCGCAATCGCCATTTACGAATTCGCGGCGGTTGTTCTCGGCGTACGCACGGTTTCCGCGGCGGACAGAAAGCTCCGCATTGCGCCGCACATCGAAGGACGTACCTATGCCAAGGGCGACGTTTACACCGGATGCGGCAAGGTATGGGTGGAATGGAAGATCGAGAACGGCATTTTCTTCCTGCACGTTGAATCGGAGGAAGGCGCGCATAAGGAACTCGTCCTCCCGAACGGCGCGGTTTACACGACCGATGATGCAGTGGTGGATTATACGGTGAAGCTGTAACCCGGAAAAGAAATTTCAACCAACGGAAAGGAGTTCCGATATGGCAGTTTACTACATCAGTGCGGCGGGATGTGACCGGAACGACGGTCTCACCCCCGAAACCGCATGGCAGACGACCGATCACGCAAACCGCAGCATCGCCGGAGGGGATACCGTTCTCCTGCGGCGCGGCGATACGTTCTACGGCAATGTACAGCTCCCCGCCGGTACAGCGGAGAACCCGACCGTTCTCGGGGCTTACGGCGAAGGCGAACGTCCGCAGATCAGTCTGTACAAAATCACGGCCTCGCCGGACGTATGGACAGAAGTACGCGAAAACGTATGGAAAACCACTCTTGCGGACACGGCGAACTACACCGGAAATATTTATTCGGACGACACGAACGTCGGTTTTCTTCTGATAAACGGCGAAATTCACGGCTACCGCCGCTTTTCGCAGGACAGACTTGCCGCACAGTGGGAATTCCTCTGTGAAGGGAAGGACATTTACGTTTACAGCGAAGGAAATCCGAACGAACTTGTACCGGAAATCCGTTTCTCCGTCAACGGACGGTGCATTTCTCCGTCCGAATACAACGTGATCGAAAATCTCGGGCTCTGCGGAAGCGGCGGTCACGGCATTGCGGGAACCTACGCGGCGGTGACGATCCGGAACTGCGATATCCACGAGATCGGCGGTTCCGAACTGCCCGGCTATCCGACGCCGAACACCCGTTACGGCAACGGCATCGAACTCTGGGACGATACGCACGACATTCTCGTGGACGGATGCCGCATCGTCAACTGCTACGACGTGGCGTTCACCATGCAGGGCGAACCGAAAAAGTGCGGATGGTACCGCGTGACGGTGAAGAACTGCGTCATGTGGGGCAGTCACCAGTCGTTTGAAATCTGGTCGAAAAAGACGACCGAGGAAGACGGAATGTTCGACTGCGCGTTCACGGACAACGTCTGCATCGGTGCGGGCATGGGCTGGTCGGACGGTCCGCGTCCCAATAAACCGTGCGGCGTGCATCTCCTGCTGTACGGGACGGCGTGCAATACCCACGATATCAAAATCCGGAACAATATTTTCTGCGACACCAAATACGCGCTGTATTACAAGGCGGGAGACGAAATCCCCGCGGCATACGACAGCGACGAAAACTATATCTATCTCCGTCCGGGAACGCATCTTATCAACAACAAATATGCCTATACCGTCGAGGAAAAGGAAGCATTCATCAAGCGCAGCGGTAAGGAAGTGAATTCCGTCTTCCGGACGTTTACGCCGACGGATGAGACAATGGATGCGCTTGTAAAACGGCTGAAGAAGGAATGCTGGGAAAACTGAGGGGACACACATGAAAAACATCAACATTCTCCCAAACGAATACTGGTACGGACTTTGCGTCAACGAAGGAACAAAGTTCCCGCTGTCCGGCAAATCCGAATTTTCGTGGCACGCGACCAGACGGTTTTCCGGAAATCAGGAGGCTCCCCTGCTTGTTTCGAACAAGGGACGTTTCCTGTGGAGCGAACGTCCGTACGATGTGGACGTCGCGGACGGGGTGATCGCTGTTTCGAACGAAGCGGACGATTTTGCCCTGTATGAAGGTTACGAAACCCTGAAAGGTGCGTTCCTTGCGGCGGCACAGCGGTTCTTTCCGGCAAACGGTGTGATCCCGCCGGAGGAATTCTTCATCAAGCCGCAGTACAATACATGGGCGGAGCTGATCTACGACCAGACGCAGGAGGGAATCCTCCGCTACGCGCACGGGATTATCGACAACGGACTCCCGCCGGGGATCATGATGATTGACGACGGCTGGATGCGTTTTTACGGAAGCCGCGAGTTCAATCTGGAAGCGATTCCGGATGCCCGTGCGATGATCCGGGAACTCCACGATCTCGGTTTCTCCGTGATGCTGTGGATGTGCCCGTTTATCTCGCCGGATACGACCGTATACCGCGAAGCCGATTCGAAGGGATACCTCGTTCATAACGCCGACGGTTCGACTGCGCTCCGCCACTGGTGGAACGGATTTTCCTGCGTGGTGGACATGAGCAATCCCGATGCCGCAAAGTGGTTCCGGGATATGCTCGATTTCCTCATGGCCGAGTACGGTGTGGATGGCTTCAAATTCGACGCGGGCGATGTCCAGTATTACCGCGATGATGACCGGAATTACGGCGGCGTGACCGCGCACGAACAGTGCGAACTCTGGGCGAAACTTGGTCTGGAATATCCGCTGAACGAATACCGCGCGTGCTATAAGTGCGCCGGACTGCCGCTTGTGCAGAGACTGTGCGACAAATCGCACCGCTGGTCGGCGGTGTCAAAACTCCTGCCGGACATCCTCACGCAGGGGATTCTCGGCTTCTCCTACGGCTGTCCCGACATGATCGGCGGCGGATCGTTCACCGACTTCCTGCCGGGCGCACCGTCGCTCAAGCCGGAACTGTTCGCAAGGTATGCTCAGTGCGCCGCGCTGATGCCGATGATGCAGTATTCGGCGGCACCGTGGCGGGTACTCCCGAAGGAATACGCGGACGTCTGCGTGGAAGCGGGGAAGATTCACCTGAACTATGCGGATTATATCCTCGAACTGGCGCGGCACGCGTCGGTGACGAACGAACCGATCCTGCGGTATATGGAATACGAATTCCCCGGAGAGGGCATGGAGACCGTGACGGATCAGTTCATGGTGGGAAACAGACTGCTTGCCGCACCGGTAATCGAAGAAGGCGCGGTTACCCGGGACGTCCGTCTGCCGAAAGGAAAGTGGAAGTACGTCGATGGGACGGTGTACGACGGCGGCTGTACGGTCACGGTGGACGCGCCGGTTACGGTATTGCCTTATTTTGAAAGAGTATAACAAAAATACGCTGTCACTCCTGTGCGGGTGACAGCGTATCTGTTTTATTCGGCGAGGTATTCTTCGTATTCGCGGATGAGGTTCCGGAAATCGTCCCGTTCGCGGAGTATGGCGAGTTCGGGAGCTTCTTTGTAATGATTGATACGGGCGATGAGCTGATCGCGGAACCAGCCTTCGTGCATCCACGGCAGGGGTTTCCTTGTATATCCGGCGAGCAGTCCGGTCGAACTGGTGTGGCTCGGTTCTTCAAAGGAATATTTGCGATAGCGGATGCTGTCTCCGTAATGAGTTACGGCAAGGTCATACTCCCCTTCGGCAAGCGCGGCATCGGCGATTTTGCCGTGATACATGGACAGTATACTCTGGAGGGTGTAACCCTCGTCTCCTTCGTCCACCATTTCGTGAACCATGCGGATGAGCCGTCCGTATCGGTCGAGCGATTCTTCGAGGGACAGATTTTCCATTTCGGGGAGACGTTCCAGCATTGTCAGCAGTTCCACCAGCTGTGTCGCGGCCTGTTCTTTCAGATGCTGATTTCCGTCCGGGGTGTCGCGCAGAATTTCCGTGAGAAAACGTCTGCGGGAACCGATGTCAATGTGTTCCGCGATGATCCGGACGGCTTCCCGGAGATTCCCCTGAAGTTTGCGGAGATAGGCAAGACTCATCCACGCAAACCGCTGATTGCCCTCGCTGGAACCGTGTTTGATGATGAAATTGCAGACATTCCCGATCTCTTCCGCGTTTTTCAGAACCTCCGCCTGTTCTTCCGGAGTCATGGTCGGAATCCGATAGGTCTGGTGGTAAGAATTAAGGTAATGGTACAGAACTTCCTCATTGTCCGGAAAATCTTCGTACAGTTTCTTTACGGCTTCCCGAAGTTCTCGATGATGTTCTTCGAGCGCGGCGGGAGAACCGCCGTTTTTGGCGAGTTTCTGTATGCTTTCGCGCCGGAATTTTTCGAATTCCTCGAGCCGTTTCCGCAGAACCGCCTCGTTCACGCCGAGCAGATCGTCTGCGGATACGCCGAGATACGATGCAATCGGCACGATCAGCGTCACGTCGGGCAGGCATTCGCCGCGCTCCCATTTGCTGACCGCTTGTGCGGAGATGTGCAGACGATCGGCGAGCATTTCCTGCGTGATATCCTTTTCCCGCCGGAACCGGCGGATATTTTCACCGATGGTATTCATAAAATCCTCCGTTGGTTGGAAATGGAACAGTACTGTTTCTGACTACAGTATACCCGAATCGGCGGGGATTTGCAAGAACGCGGTACGTCAGCCGACTGAACCTGCGGTTGAGTTTTCCGTGAGAGGGTTGATTATTCGTAATATTCGTCCGGATAATGCAGGACGGCCGGGTCAAAATTGTCCGAAATCGCGCGGATGTACCCGTACGGATCGGCGATTTCCGGCAGGGAATACGCTTCCCGCAGATGAGCGGCGGCAGCTTCCCGTTCCGCCTGTGCCTGCCGGCCGGCTTCGGAATTCCGGTATTCGCGGATCCATTCCTCTTCCGGTTCGGAAGTCAGCCATGTTTCAAAACGTTCGCGGGTCATGCGCGGAGCTTCCTCCACGGCGGTGCAGCTTCCGAATGTGCAGACGAGGGAGAGAAAATCCGGGAGATTCTTTGCTACCGGATAAACCTGCTGTTCGCCGAACGCATCGGGCGTTACGGCAAAGACGGTCTCGCCGAACGTGTCGGGAATCACGCCGAAGTGCATCCCATCCGCACCGGTACGGGCGAAAACGTACATATCGACCGGCGTGCAGTAGTAGTGGTCGTGTTCCTCGTTATGGGTTTTGTACAGACCGAGAGGGGAAGAATCGTAGGGGTCATTCAGAAATTGTTCGAGAAAAGCGGAGACGGGCATGGGCGTACTCCTTTGCGTGATGAAGATGACGGATATCGTGACCGCGAGGGTGAGGACAAGCAGGAGGATAAGAAGAAGGCGTTTCATGGGATTCCTCCGTTTTTTCTTCCATTATACTACAATGTCCGCCGTTTGTAAAGGGTCAGTCCATGGCCGCGAGTTTTTCCACAAGTTCGATGAAGCGCGGATGGTCGTGCAGGGGAGCGAAACGCGGAACTTCAAGATAATCCATGTGATCTTTGGGATTCATCGCTTCTCCGAAGAAACGGAATTGACAGGTGCGGAGCAGTGGCGTTTCCAGAGTCTCCGTTTTGTTGTAATGTTTTGCGCTGCTGCAGAGATGTTCAAAGTCCTTCCACAGCCATTCCACCGCTTCGTCATACTTTCCGAGCATCACATAACTGGAGGAAATTCCGTATGCGACCCACGGCAGAGTATGGAGCGGCGGTGTATATTCTTCACTGCCGTAAATCACCGGAAGAAGGTCATACAGTGACCGATAGACACGGATTGCATCTTCGTATTGTCCCTTCCGGAAATACGCATCGCCGAGAGGGCGGATTTCGGCCTCAAGAAGATCGAGAATTCCGGCAATGTTGCCGCAGCGTGCTTCAATTTCTCCGTCGGTATTGCGTGCGGCGCGTTTGATCCACGATTTCATCATGCCGGACTCGTTTCCGAACCCGTGCGGCATCTTTTCGGCGTGTTCCTCCGCTTTTACGAAGTCGCCCATATCGCAGTACGTCCAGACGAGCCAGTGGTGGGTATCGAGAATCATACTGATATCGTTGGATGAATTCAGAATGACGTTCGCCTGACGGATACATTCTTTCCATATTTCGGAAGCGCGTTCCTGATTGCCGTGTTTCTGACAAGCGTGTGCGAGGTTGGAGCCTCTGGAAAGTGCGGCGTGAAGCAGAGGAATACTGTTCGGATACGTTTTCAGTGCCTCGATATAGGTTTCGTATTCCTTCACATCCACCTGAAAATGTTCCTCTTCCGTCTCATAATGCCGTCTCTGCGGTGCGGACGCTTCCTCAATAATCCGCTCGACTTCCTCGTCGCGGTTGACGTTCTGCGTGCCGAACAATACATCCGTCGGAACGCCGAACACGTTCGACAGCGGGACGACCTGCGAAATGTCCGGCAGTCCGGTTCCGTTTTCCCATTTGCTGACCGCCTGCGCGGTCACGTTGAGCTGTTCCGCGAGTTCTTCCTGCGTGAGATTCCGCTCTTTTCTCAGTTTTTTGATGATCTGACCGATGTTTGTCATAGGATTCCTCCGTATTTGATTGAATAAATGAAGGGTACGGTACCGTTTGTCTGTATTAACGTGAGTTCGATGGATATCTGCATCAACAACTTCACCCGTAGGGAGCGGTGCCCTCGCCGCTCCGTTGAACGATTTATAGCAAACCCAAGAATTAACGCACCAAAGCAACAATACGAAACCAAGCCAAACAATCAGCATGTGAAATACAAGAAAAAGCCCGTGCAACAGCGTCAGATAATTCATCGGCAGACCGAACCTTCTCATGACGCAGAATGGCTTTCATCTTCGACCATAACCTCTCAATCGGATTCAAATCCGGACTGTATGGCGGCAGAAACAAAACCTTCACACCGGAAGCTGCCAGAACTGCCTGTACCGCATTGGCGTGGTGGGTACGCATATTGTCCATGATCAGAACATCCTTCTCTTTGTCCAGTGTAGGAAGAAGATGTTTCTCAAGATATTCGATGAACTTTTCCGTCGTCGTTCCGCCGCTGTAGGTGGTGTAAACACATTCTCCGCTTGTCCGGATTGAGGACAGAACGGTTGTGTTTTTCGGAGTAGCCAGCGGTACATCATCACATACCCTTGCACCGCCTTTGGCACGTCCGTACCGGCGGGTCAGGTTGATATTGATTCCGCTCTCATCCAGAAATACCAGATTCTTTGTGTCGTGTTCCGCAAGAAGTCCGTTCCAGTTCGCTCTCTGTTCCTGTACATCGGGGACGCTCCTGTTCGCTGGCGTGCAGTGATTTCTTTTTGTAC
>SVQN01000091.1 GCA_015065295.1 Oscillospiraceae bacterium | reverse complement strand
TTCGTGCTTTTCAAAGAAAACTGTATGTCAGCCGACCGAACAAACGAAAAGCGCGGACGGCGGGCGAGCCAAGACGCGCGGAAACCCAACAAACCGTAGCTGAATTCAACATTGACGTACTATATCGTGCAGTCGCAACATGGCGCGGGAAGTCAGGGTCTTGGCGGAGCCTGACTTCCCCAGAACGATTTTCGTAGAAATTCAAACCAGCCCCACGTCAACGGGTCGAACACTCTTCAGCCGAACTCCACGGTATATTTCAAAAATCCCCCTCCCCATCATATAAACCAAAACAAACCGGCTACCGCAGTCCAAAAAGGTTTTGGAAGGGGTTTGGGGAAACCTTTTCCTCAAAAAGGTTTCCCCAACAAATCCGCACCCAACAATATTTTGTCCCCCATCAATTCTGAAAATCTGTTAATTTTTCCATCCCTCTTCACAAAATGCCGAATTTGTGATATAATCTGGATAGGTTTTAAGGCAAATTCAACGATACAGAAAGGAAAACAACCATGAAGAAAGTAATTACCCTGCTTCTTCTTGCCGCGATGATGCTCAGTACGTTCGCTTCGTGCGGCGAAAGTACCACCAACGCGAACGAAACCACGGCGGATGCAGCCGGTACGCCCACAGCGGAAGAGGTCGTTGAGACCGAAGCGGAAACCGAACTGACGCATGGCCTGCCGGAAAAGGATTTCGGCGGTGCGGACTACGTCGGGCTGATCCGTACGTCCAAGCTGACGCACTTCACCGCCGAGGAAATGACCGGCGAAGCTCTCAACGACGCGGTGTACGAACGGAATAACACCGTCTCCGAAGAGTTCGGCGTGACGCTCGGATTTGTCAACGTCGAGGATAACTCCGGTACGTTCAACAATACCGTCAGCCAGAGCGTTATGGCGCAGGACGCCGCGTATGACGTCATCGCGCCCGACTACTGGTGGGCAACCGAAGTCAACGGCTGGTTCCTGAACCTCATGGAAATGGAATACCTGAATCTCGCCATGCCGTGGTGGTGCGGCGGCTGGAACGATGCAGCGACGATCAACAATATGCTTCCGGGTGCGGTCGGCTTCTATACGCTCGACATGATCCAGAACATGAACATGATCTACTTCAACAAGAACCTGTACGATTCGCTTGGCTTTGACGCGGAATATGGTCTGTCCGGTCTGTATGACACTGTCCGCTCCGGCGACTGGACGTACGATCTGTTCACAAAGATGGCGTCTGCCGCCGCAATTGACTTAAACGGCGACGGTCAGATGACGGAAGGCGACCAGTTCGGTACGCTGTCCGAGCTTCAGGCCGGACGCGCACTTCTGTGGAGCAGCGGCATGGAACTCTGCTACCGCGACGACACGGGTGCGCTCGTGGCAACCCTGACAACGGAAAAGAACTATGACATTTTCTCCGCCGTTCTCGCCTTCTACAATGACAACACGAACCTGTACAACGGCAACAACAACGCGATCTTCATTGCGGATCAGGCACTGTTCCTGATGTCCGCGATCGGCAACGCGGTTGCTCTCCGCGACATGGAAAGCGACTTCGGCGTACTGCCGTATCCGAAGTACAATCCGGAAGACGAAACCTACCGGAACCGCAACTTCGGTTCTTCCTACTTTGCTATCCCGATCACGGCGAAGGATGTGGAAATGTCCGCCGTCGTTCTCGAAGCGCAGAACTTCTACAGCTACCGCGACGTCCGTCCGACCTACTACGAAACCATCCTGAAAGACAAGGTTTCCCGTGACCAGGACACCGCCGAAATGCTTGACCTCGTCATCGACACCTGCTACATCGACCCGTTCTTCATCTACGGTACGAACCTCTCCTACGTCGCCGACCAGCCGTTCAGCCTGATCGTATCCAAGAGCGACACCTATATGTCGAAGATGCAGACCCTCGAAAAGGCCGTCGGCAAGCAGCTCGACCGCCTCATCGAAAACATCCAGCCTACGGAACTGCCGTAAATAGTATTTTTCTCGGGGAAACCTTTTTGCAAAAAGGTTTCCCCGAACCCCTTCCAAAAAACTTTAAACAAATGTGTTGACAAGGTTGGGTGCAGATTTGGGAATACCGAATTTTTTGTAAAGCTGATAAAATATTATTTTCAGGAGGTTTTTATGGGTGCGGAACGGTTATTGAACGGGAAATTCGGGCTGTTCAATCATTTTTTGTATGGGGATGACCATTGGGTCGAAACGACCAATGCGCTGGATATTCCCCGTCTGGCGGAAAATATTGCGAAAACCGGTGCGTCGCGGTATGTCATCACACTGATGCAGGGAAAGAAATATATGCTTGCGCCGAATGAAACCTACGACAAAATCGCGGGGACGAAACCGGGCGAGGCGTGCGCGATCCGGGATATTCCGCTGGAACTCGGGCTGGAGCTGAAGAAATATGGGATTGACCTGTATCTCTACTACACCGGCGACGGGCCGCACATTGACGAAGTGATCGGCAAGCGGTTCGGATTCACCGCACCGCGTCAGAATGTGTCGATGGACTTTGTACAGAAGTGGGCGACGGTTCTGCGGGAATACAGCGTACGCTACGGGGATCTCGTCAAGGGATGGTGGATCGACGGCTGCTACGATTATTTCGGCTACAACGACGAACTGCTGGCACCGTATTACGAAGCGTGCAAGGCGGGAAATCCGGACTGTCTCGTTTCGATGAACGGCGGTGTGCCGAAGGAAGGCCCGACCAAACGCTACAGCCGCGAGGAATTCACCTGCGGCGAGTACAACGACTTCACGGTGGTGCCGGACACGCAGTTTGTGAACGGCGCGCAGGTACATATTCTGGCTCCGCTGGGACTTTCGCCGGACGGCTCGGAATGGAATTCGTGGTGCAAGCCGGGACTGAAGCGGGATGCGGCCTATCTTGCGGACTATATCCGGAAACTGAAGAAGGTTCCGTGTTCGCTGACGATCGACATTGTCATCTACCCCGACGGCAGTTTTGATCCGGCACAGGCGGACGAACTGAGAAAGCTGTCGGAATTACTGGATTGATTTTTCTTAAACTCCGTTTGATTTTCTCAAGCGGAGTTTGTTTTTATATAAAAAACGGCGTTATTGACGGTTCCGGTGCGGTCGGGTATAATAGAATCAGGACGTGCGCACCGTCTGTATTCCGAAAACACAAAGGAGACACACATGGAACTGTTGATTTCCAAAAATATTGCCCGTCTGCGCCGTGACAGGAATCTCACGCAGGACGATCTTGCAACTGCACTCGACGTGACTCCGCAGGCGGTATCCAACTGGGAACGCGGCGGATATCCGGATATTACGCTTCTTCCGGGAATTGCAAATTTTTTCGGCGTGACCATTGACGAACTGATGGGAAACGATGAAATCGGCCGGCAGGAAGACTTAAAAAACTGCTATGAACGCTATACCCAACTGGAAACGCCGGAAGAACGGTATGACCTCGCCATGGAATACCGCCGGAAATACCCCGATCAGATCCGATTCACCAGTTGGGCGGTCATCAGCGGCAAGGACATCGTTCTGGCGCACCCGGAACTGCGGGACGAATATCTTCCCACTCTGCGCGAACTCTGTGAAAAAATGATGGATCGTCCGACATACCGCGAATATGCGATCCGGTATATGACGATCCTGTGCGAAGAAAATGAACTGGACGAATGGCTTGAAAAAGCGGCGGTCAATACCTTTTATACCCGGCGCAGCAACCTCATCAGCCGCTATCAGTCGCTCGACGACAACGCAAATGCCTATCTCCAGATGTCCCTGATGAATCTGGAGCACTTCTCGTCCTTCCTTGACGAACGCTTTCTCGATGCGCTCGGTTCCGTCAAAAAGGCGGAGTATCACCGGAACATCCTTGTCCAGATGGATGCGCTCCGTACGGACGGCAGACTCCCTGACGGATGGCTGCTTCTGTACGGCTATAAATCCCTTGTCCTCGCGGCGTGCCTGTTCGGAAGCAGTCAGGAAAACGAAGGATGGGCGGCGTTTGACACCGGAATGGGCATGATGAAAACATGGTTTGCGTTTCCGGAGGACGCGGCACTCGACCTCGGCGGCGGCGAACTGTTCGGCGGGCTGAAAATCCGGAAAAACTGGTATTACGCCGTTGCTCCCGACGGGAAGGAACACCGGCTGTTCGACAGCATCAGCCTTGTTTTTTATACCCCCGCCCGTCTGCACGAGTTTCTCACCGATCCGCGCTGGACATGGTTCAATTCCGTCCGGGACGATCCGCGCTTTGTACAGGCGGCCGAATGGGCGAAATCCCTCGCCGAAGCGGGTGAGGAACATTAGAATCCGATGAAAAATCGCGGAAAACCCTTGACCCGGGCGATTCTTTGTGATATAGTTAATTATCAAATCCTACAAAGGAGCGTACCGTTATGAACCTTCAGGAACTCATCAAATCGTTTGACAACCTGCCGCAGATCGTCAAGATTATCCTTGCCCTCCCGGCACTGGATATCATCTGGGTAATCTACCGTATCGTCAAGAGCGTGAACGACAACAATATGCTCGGCATTATTCTCGGTGTTGTGATGATCTTTGTCGGCGTTCCCTTCCTCTGGCTGATTGATATCATCTGCATCATTATGAAAAATACCGTATGGTGGTTCTGAGAACTTCCGGATTTTCCGAAAAAATCTCAAAAAACTTCAAAATACCCCTTGACAAACGCGGATGCCTGTGCTATAATATCAAACGTTGACGGAAGCAATTCCAGCAACGAATGCGGAAGTGGCGGAACTGGCAGACGCGCACGTTTGAGGGGCGTGTGGTTCACACCGTACGGGTTCAAGTCCCGTTTTCCGCATAAAACCGACTCTGATGAGTCGGTTTTTTCTTTGTTTTTGACAGCTTCCCCTCAAGGGGAAGCCAAATATGTCCTTCATTTTGTCAGCTGACGGTAAAAATTGCACTCTCCGAGCCTTCCCCTCGAGGGGAAGGTGGCACCAAGTTCGCGCAGCGAATCTTGTGTGCCGGATGAGGTGTCACCTTCCGAGATACGAAATGGCTTCTCAAAGTTTGTATTTCTAAATTTGATATATCGGAATTGCACAGAATAAATCCAGTTTATCCTAGATGAAAAGTTCCCCCAAGTCCGTATCTCCTAAAAAGGAAATGCTGTTCCCCTGTTTTCCGTATCGTATTGACTTTCCGATAAGCCTATCGTATAATATTATCAGAAAGATATCCTGATTTTTATTGAATTCAACGATCAAGGAGGTTCTCATGAACAAAAAGCGACTTGTCTGTCTTTTTCTTGTCCTGCAGTTCCTGCTCTCTGCCGCAGCCGGATGCAGCAAGACCGACGATTCCGCCGTTTCGGATTCTCCGGACACACATTCCGGCGATGCTTCCGTAACCGATGCGGAAATCACGGACGCTTCCGCTGAGGAAACCGAACCGGAAAATGCCCGCAGCTCCGCCAAAGACAATCTTCCGGAAGACCTGGACTACAACGGAGCGGCAATCAACATTGTCTACCGCAACGAGGAATACTATTCCAACTGGGATATGCTCGGAACCGAAAACAGCGGCGACATCATCTGGGATGCGATCTGGCTCCGCAACATGAAGGTGGAGGAACGCCTGAACCTCGACATGAACATTCAGCCCACCCAGAGCGAAGGGCTTTCCAATGTTGCTGCCGAACTGAAAAACATGGTATACGCCGGGGTGAATGATTACGACATCATCTCCAGTACCGCCAACACCACCGTCACACAGTCGCTCTATCCGTTCCTGTACGAACTGTCCGATCTGTCGTATCTGGAGATCACCCAGCCGTGGTGGCGTACCAGTGCCATCGAAGAACTGGCTCTGGAAGAAGGACGTTACCGTTACCTTCTCGGCGACCATACCCTGAACAACTATCTCAAATGCGGCGTCATTTTTTACAACAAGAATATGTACACCGACACCTACGGCAATGCGGACGAAATGTATGAGCTCGTTCTGGATGGAACATGGACCTACGACGAGCTGACCTCCCGCACCGCCACCGCCTACATGGACCTGAACGGCGACGGAACCCCCAACCCCGGCGATGCGTTCGGTCTGATGGTTCCGAGCGGATATTCGGAAGCGACCGTCCACATGATCTACAGCTGTGATATTGACACGTACACCCGCAAGGAAGGCGGTGCCTTTGATCTGTCCCCGTTCAACAATGAGCGGATCATCAACTCGATGGACAAAATCATTCAGCTTCTGCACAACACCCCCGGGGTCTATCAGTCCGACAAGGGCATCGACGCGTCGCTCGATTATTTCGCACAGAACTATTCTCTGTTCTGGTCGGGTCGTCTGACCAATGCGGTAACTGCCGCTTTCCGTGAAATGGAAAGTGACTACGGAATCCTGCCGATGCCGAAATACGATACCGCGCAGGAAGATTATGTCACGCTGATCCACTCCTCCACGACTGTTACCTGTGTTCCCAAGTCCATCTCGCCGGACAAGCTGGATATGGCAGGCGCAGTTCTGGAAGCATGGGCATCGGAAGCCTACCGTCAGGTCATCACGCCGTTCATCGAATCCGCGCTGAAGTCCAAATATTCCAGAGACGCGCTGTCCGGTCAGGTTATTGACCTCATCTTTGAAAATCCCATGCTGAGCTTCCTGGATATGTACGGCGGCAACACCGGCTCTCTCCTCAACAATACGGTCATCAGCAATCTGGCATCCGGTCAGAACAATTTTGCCTCCAAGATCGCGGCAAATCTGAAGGGCGCACAGAAAGTCCTCGACCGTTATCTGTCCGATATCGTAGAATCGGATGGCGGCTGATTGATTTTTCACAGAGTATATGAAAAAAACGACTCGATTGAGTCGTTTTTTCATTGTCCTATTTGTTTTCCCCGAACAGAAATCCCAGTCCGTTTTCGATGACGATATCCCGCGCCATGCTGCTCATCGTTTCGCCGCCTTCATACGGGACGATCTCGAATGTCCGCCGGCCGTTATCCACCCTTGCGGACAGCAGATGGATCGCTGTTTCCTCTCCACGCTGCTTTTTCTCATGAAGCCGGACGGTCAGTTCATGCAGATGGGTCACATAAACCGCATGACAGCCGCAGGAGGACAGATGATTCAGCAGAGCCTCCGCCAGAAAACGTGCATCATAGGCACTGGTGCTGGAAAATGTTTCGTCCAACAGCAGCAGCGTCTCTGCGCCGACCTTGTCCAGAATTTCCCTCAGGCGCACCGATTCGTTTACCAGACGGCTTTCGCTGTCTTTTTTTGTCTGCTCGATAAAATGCGGCTCGATGTTCCGGTAAATCTTCATTTCCGCCGATTTTGCCGGAACGGGCATCCCGGACTGAAACAGTATCTGCGCGATTCCGACCGCCAGAAGATAGACGGACTTTCCGCCGCTGTTCGGTCCCGTCAGGACATAAAGCCGGTGACTGCCGTCAAACCAAACGTCGCTCGGAACGATCCGTTTCACCGGAAGGGATTCGATCAGAAGCGGGTTGTACAGTCTGGTGATACGGGTATGTTCCGCAATTTCCGGGAACGTCAGCGGAAGTCCCGCTTCCTTCATCCGACGGAGATATGCCCCCGCCCGAACGAGCAGGTCGATGTCTCCGCCCAGTGCCAGCAGAGATCGTACTCCCGACTGGACGGACTGGTTCAGGTATTTCCGGAGCTGTCTGAAATTCCCGCGCACGGTCTGATTGATCGCATCGTAAAACGCCCGGTTGAAAGCAACGTTGTTCCGCTCTGTCCGGCTGCCCGTTTCCTGTATCCCGACGGACGCAATACACTCATACTCGCGCGGGATCGCCTCCTTCCGGAACGCACGGTCGAGAACGGAGGAAGTGGTATAGGGAATGTCATTGATGGACACCAGCCCGACTTCAGTCACGTCGAGCTTGGCATCGAGATTCACGCCGAGCGTGAGCGAACGTACCCGCCGGAGTTTTCCGCCGACTTCATCGAGCCAGTCTTTCAGGGCAGCATATTCCGGATCGCGGGACAGTGCTTCGATTGTCCCGAAAAACGTCCGCAGGCGTTCGGAGGTGAGCGAATTCGCCTCGCAGGAACGGATTCCGTCGGCAAAATACGCGGCGGTATCGGTGAACAGCCGCAGTTCCATCACCGAATAGAACATGGCTTCGTTGCTGTCATCGGCAATATCGCCGAGCTTCTTCACCAGTCCGGTCAGTTCGGAGAGCCGCTCTCCCGCACCGGCGAACAGCTCGTACAGCCCCCGGACGTTCAGCAGATCTCGGAACATTGCCTGACGCGCCGCAATTTCCGCAGAATCGGCGGTCAGATACGGCGACAGTTCGCGGATGGGAAACCGCAGGGACTGCAAATTGTCCGGCGGACAGAAGGACAGGCTGACTTTATCAAAAAACGGCTGAAAACGCAGATCACGAATCATGGATTCTCCTTTCATTGGTCAAAAAATTCACGTCAATACAGATTCCACCCGAGCAGGCATAAAACCGCGCGGGCAAGCAGGAACCATCCCGCCATGAACCCCGCCAGCAGTCCACGGAATTTCGTCGGGGACAGGTTCAGGTTCCGCATCCGGAGGGTAAACAGGTGGTATTTATAATACATAATCCCGTACGCCGGAAGCAAATACGCCCCGCCGACATAATGGATTGCCATCACGGTCAGCAGAATGGCGAATACAAAATACATCCTCGTAAGACTCCGTCGGATGAACCGCCACGGCACCAACAGGTAGTACGGACAGTCCGAACGCAGAATCCGTTCCATCGTCAGCACTTCATAAGGAATGTACGCCATCGCCATCTTATCCACTTCGCCGCTGTCACCTCCGTGAAGCATTGCGCCGGATGTTGCAAGAATTTTTGCCCGTGCCTCCCGTTCCCGCCGTTCATTGACAAACTCCCGTTCTCTTTCTTTCATTGCCGTTCCTCCGGTCAAAGCAAATCTTCAACCCATTTTACGGCGAAAAGAAACCGTTCGTCTTCCCGTACACCATTCATCCATGCCCATTCCTTCCGATTTTTCAGAATGTACAGCAGATATGACGGTTCGATAACGGCAAACGCATTTGTACAGTAGCCGATGTATT
>SVQN01000090.1 GCA_015065295.1 Oscillospiraceae bacterium | reverse complement strand
CCGGGAGATTGTCCGGCGTGGTCGCGCGGGTCATTTCGGTTTCTTCGGGAACGGTTTCTTCTTCCGCGCCGGCGGTTACGTCCACGGTGGCGTCGGCTGCGGTGGTTTCGGTATTGGTTTCGCTTTCTGCGCAGGCAGTGAACGCCGGCAGAAGCATCAGAAGTGCAAGAAGCATTGCAAGAGTTTTCTTCATAGATGGATTTCCTCCTTGTGAAATGGATTCGTACAATAGAACGGTAAGTTTATTATACTATATTTCTGAAAAAAGTCAAGAATTTTTTGTTGAAGCTGTGAATTTGTATAGCATTAAGAAATAAAAAAAGAGCCTCCGTCCCAAAAAGACATCCGCTCTGCACCGAACTTAATCCATTTTTTTCAGTATAAAGTTTTTTGAAAGGGGTTTGGGGAAAACTTTTTTTCAAAAAAGTTTTCCCCAAGAAACTCCAATCACTTATCCCAGACCAGCGTATCGTTTTCTTCGCGGATCGGTACGAAAATCGGCATTTCCTTCCGTCCGGCGGACGCGCTGTTCGGCGAATGGATACTCAGGTACATCTGACCGTCCGTGTGGGTGAAGATCATGCCGTGACCGCCGTCGTACTGACCGGTCATGGACTTCGAGTAGAGTACCTTTTCTTCCTGAATCCACGGCCCCGTGATTTCGCCGGATTCACTGCGCGCGATGCCTACGCAGTAGCCGTATTTGTCCCAGTTCGACCAGATCATCAGCAGACTGCCCGCTTCGGTGGTGTACATCCAGCAGCCGTCCGTCACGCCGTTGGTCGACCATGCCGGATCGTCCGCGCGGAACATTTCCACAGGCTCCGTCACAAATTCCGTCAGGTCGGCGTTCATCTTCGCGCACGCCATGCGGCCGATCTTGTCATCCGTACTCGTCCATTCATGAACGAATACCATCCACGGATCGCCGGCTTTGTCTACATAGAACGTACCGTCGATGGAGTCCCAGTCCTTCGGCGTGATATGACCGTCCGTAATTTCGACAAACGGACCCATCGGGGAGTCGGACTTCAGGATCGTGCAGCCGCGGTGGTTCGTTACGGACGACAGATAGGTCGTGAACATATAGAACGCGCCGTTATACTTGTGGACTTCCGGTGCCCACTGGCATCCGCCGACGTTCGCAGGCGTTTCGACCACATGGTACGGGCCTTCCCATTTGCCGTCGAGGGAGCCGGAGGTGTTCTTCCAGCAGACCCAGCCGGTACCATAGGCATAGTAAACGCCGTCTTCGTACAGGATGCAGGGGTCGCGGAGCTGTTCGATGCCGGATTCGATCAGAAGCGGCTTGACCTTTTCGGTCACGTCGAGATTCGCGGGAACCTTTGCTTCGTCCTCGCCGACGTAGTTTTCAATGAAGTTTTCGATGGCACACATACGCGCGTATCCTCCTTTGTAGGCAATGATTATGCTTGTTTTCTCTCCGGAAACGACCGTTTTGATGGCGTATTCGTTCTCCGAGAGGGTGTTCATAAGTTCAAGACATTCCGGCCGTCTCGCGGAATTTACAATAATTTCGCAGGATTTCTCGTTGTCCGGATCGTAGTCGTCGAGCGGACGGAGTTTTACGTCCAGTTTTTCATCAAGCGCATACCGGATTTTCAGAATGTCATCCCGTTCGGCTTCGTCTACATCCACGTTATAGGTCAGCCAGAAACTGCATTCCTCACCGCGCTTCGCAAAGACGATGTCTTCCGCTGTCTCCGGCGCGGTGTCCGTGATTTCGGATACCGTTTCGGAAACGCAGTCTCCGTCCGAACAGGACACAAATGTAAGTGCAAGCGCAGCAATCAGCAAATATAAAAATTTTTTCATAGTATAAAAGTTTTTGAGGAAGGGGGTCGGGGAAGGGAGTTTTTTCAAAAAGTTCCTTCCCCGAGAAACTTCATTTTTTCAATCTGCGGATGACGGTCATCATCGCACGGGCAACGGTCAGACGGCGGATCTTCGAGCGGTCGTTCTTTCCGTTGAAGTGAACGGTGAACGTCTCCGTACCTTTCGCATCCGCGATACCGAAGCAGACCGTGCCGACCGGCTTTTCGGGCGTACCTCCGCCGGGCCCCGCGATCCCCGTGACGGAAACGGCAATGTCCGCACCGGTCACGTGCCGCGCACCTTCCGCCATGTACTTCGCGCACGGTTCGGAAACCGCGCCGTAATCCCGCAGAACCTCCGCCGGAACGCCGAGCACGTTTTCTTTCACGGAATTGGCATACGAGACAATCCCGCCGAGCAGAACGTCGGACGCACCCGCAATATCCCCGACCCGCGCGGCGATCATCCCGGCGGTGCAGCTTTCGGCGGCGGCAAACGTCATGCCGTGCTTCCGCAGTTCGGCGATCATCGCAAGGACAACGGCGTTTTTCGCATCGTCCGGCGTGTCGGTTTCGGTGTAAATGTACGGCGCAACGTCCGTCGTGTAAATTTTGTCCGCCGTTTCGCGGCAGAGAGCCTTCGCTTCATCCAGCGTGTCGGCAAACGCCGTTACCCGGATGCGGACTTCGTGTTCACAGGCATACGGCGCAATGGTCGGATTGACGGCTTCCTCCATCATCGGACGGAGAATCGCTTCCGCACCGGATTCCCCGATGCCGTAGAGATGCAGATTGAGACTGTAGATCGTGTGCGGCGAGAATTTTTTCAGATACGGTTCCGCACATTCGACAAACATCGGCTCGCATTCGGACGGCGGCCCCGGGAGAAGAATGGCGTACTTCATCTTTCCGTCGATCTCCCCGTCCAGCGCGATACCGGGAGCGGTACCCCATTTGTTGTAGAAAATCGTCGCTCCGTCCGGAACTTCCGCCTGCTGGAGATTGTTTTCGGTCATCGGACGGCCGATTTTTTCGAAAAATTCCACCAGATCGCGCTTTACGTCAGGGTCGGTGTGCATTCCGCGGCCGAACGCTTCCGCAGCGGCGATTTTCGTGATGTCGTCGCACGTCGGACCAAGCCCGCCGGTGATAATCAGCACATCGGAACGGCGGAGCCCTTCGTCAATGGCGGCGCGGAGCCGTGACGGATTGTCGCCGACGACGGACTGATGATAGGAAGCGAACCCGAGGGAAGCAAGTTCGCGGGCAATGAATGCGGCATCGGTATTGATAATATCGCCGAGAAGGATTTCCGTCCCGACGCAGAGAATTTCACAGATCATAAAATACCTTTTTCAAGTTCATCGACAAATTGTTTCGCATATTCGTTCATTTTATCGCATAATCCAATGGTTTCCGGAAGGTAACAGTGGTTATGGTCAATGACGTGTTCTTTCAAATACCGAACCGTTTCCGTAAGGGTCTGACCGCGCACGGAACCCGTTATCAGCGTCTTGACCACCAGATAGGTTTTTCCGCCTTCCAGAACATGGGCATCGTGAAGAATCTTTCCTTCCAGCGTTTCGGGAACTTCCGGACGCTGAGATTCCCATGATATTTTCAGAATTTTGTCAATATTGCGGACATGATTTTCTGTAAGCCATTGTTTTATTTTTTCTTCATCTGAATAGATGAAACCGTGGAAATACAGCGCATAAGTGATTGCTTCGGAATCAACCGTATAGTTTCCGAGATGAAGAATTCTGTCGATCCATTTTTCAACAAGTTCAATATGCCAGAGATTGTGCATAATATCTTTGTCCTTGTAGTACGGCGCGGAGAATTCTTTAAGTTTTTGGATATCCATAAGAAATATAAATTTCCCTGTTTATGAAACAAAGGGACTTTTGTGAAAGTCCCTTTGTCATTATTTTGTCAAACTTACCAAACGACCTTGTCGCCGCCCTTTTCGACGGATTCGAACGCGGTCATGATGATCTTCAGAACGCAGCGCATCTGGTCATGAGTTACCATCTGTTCTTCGAGACCGTCGATTGCACGGACGAAGTTGCGGTAGTAATCGTGTACGTCGGATGCCGGCTTCGGAATGTCGTATTCGTCTACGGTGATGCTGTCACGCGGAGCCATGGTCTTGGTCAGACCGCTTGCGTTGACAACCGGGAGAACGTCGGATTCATGCCATGCCTTGCACTTTACAACGTGTGCCGGAATCGTCCAGTGCGGGATGATCGCGGAACCGTTCTTCGCGCGCATATAGAATCTCGGCATATCCACGAAGTTGTAGGTACCGACTTCACAGTACGCCTTCTTGCCGCTGTGGTATTCGATGGTGAGCTGGAAACCGTCGTCCACTTCGTCGTTGGTGATGTGGTCGAAGTTGCAGCGTACAGACTTGACGTCGTAGCCGAGGATCATGCACGCCTGGTCGATGATGTGGATACCCCAGTCGTAGAGCATACCGCCGCCGTACTTCTTGATACCGCGCCAGTCGGACGGAATCCCGCGGCTGCCGTGGATTCTGGATTCGATGTTGATAACTTCGCCGATTTCGCCGCTGTCCGCGATCTGCTTCATCGCAAGAGCGTCTACGTCAAAACGGCGGTTCTGGTGAACGGAGAAGATCTTGCCGGCCTTCTTGGAAGCGGCGATCATGCGTTCCAGACTTTCGAGGGAGAGCGTAACCGGCTTTTCGGAAATAACGTTCTTTCCGGCTTCGAGCGCGGCGATGGCGATTTCTTCGTGAACGTCGTTCGGGGTTGCGATGGTGACCATGTCGATGGTCGGGTCTGCGAGAAGTTCTTCGCGGGTATTGTATACCTTAACACCGCGGGATGCGGCGAGTTCGCGCTTCGCAGGGTCAATGTCGTAGATACCGGCGAGGTTGCAGACATCACTTGTCAGCAGATTCTTGCAGTGGAATCCTGCACCCATTCCGCCATAACCGATAACAGCGGCATTCTTTTTCATAATAGTCTCCATTTCTCCGCACACGCGTGCGGCTTGTGATCGTGGTGATTGAGCCGTTTTCACGGAGGAAACGCTCGTTTGGAAAGCGTATGACAACGTTCGTTATACACTTTATTCTATTATTAATTATAACTAAAATTTAAGAGATGTCAAGAGCTATTGCACAATTTGTCTCTCTTAATTTGTGTGCTTTTCCGCCCACAGCCGGACAATCGTCTCAATGACCCTTACGGAAGCGTCCAGACCTTCCTTGGTGATATGCTCATACGGGCCGTGCGCGGCATATCCGCCGGTGCCGAGGTTGGGCGTGGGAAGTCCCATGAACGACAGGTGCGCGCCGTCCGTACCGCCGCGGATGGGCGAATGGGTCACGCGGAATCCGCACAGTTCGCCCGCACGGTCGGCGATTTCGAGAACATCCGGATGCTGTTTGATGACTTCCGCCATGTTCCGGTACTGTTCGCGGACGGTCAGCGTCACGGTTCCCGCGCCGTATTTTTCGTTCAGCACCTTTTCGATGTGGCGCAGGGCTGCCAGACGTGCGTCAAACATCGCCGCGCTGTGGTCGCGTACGATGTAGTTCAGCTTCGCGGATTCCACGGAGCCTTCCATATTGCAGAGGTGGAAGAAGCCTTCGTACCCTTCGGTGTCACGCGGGGTATCGCCGGTCGGGAGCATCGCGTTGATTTCCATTGCCACAAGGGAAGCGTTAATCATGCGGTTTTTCGCGGAGCCGGGATGGATGTTGAAGCCCTTCACGTCAAAGACCGCCGCCGATGCGTTGAAGGTTTCGTAGACCACTTCGCCTTCCTTGCCGCCGTCTATGGTATAGGCACAGTCCGCGTCAAAGACGGCAAGGTCGAACCGGTCGGCGGACGTACCGACTTCCTCGTCCGGCGTGAATCCGATGGAAATGGGGCCGTGCGGGAGATTTTTCGTGAGAATGTGTTCCGCCGCCGTGAGGATTTCGGCGATGCCCGCCTTATCGTCCGCGCCGAGCAGGGTCATGCCGTCGGTGGTAATCAGCGTGCGTCCTTTGAGGGAGGGAAGATGCGGGAAGCTGTCCGTGGTGAGAACCCGTCCGGACGTGCCGAGAACAACGTCGCCGCCGTCGTAATTTTCAATGATCTGCGGATTCACGGGTTCGTCGGCGAAATCGGTGGCGGTGTCAAGATGGGCGATGAAGCCGATTTTTGCGGCATTTTCATATCCGGGCGTCGCGGGGATGTGTCCGTAGACATAACAGTGTTCGTCTGCGTATGCGTCGGCGATGCCGATTTCCTTCATTTCCTGTACCAGACGGTGCGCGAGAACGAACTGCTTGTCGGTGGTCGGGCAGACGGTTCTGCCTTCCGCGCTCTGCGTGGGGATTCTGATGTATTCAAGAAAGCGTTCGAGTGTTTTCATGGAAATGGAATTCCTTTCGTTGATTGGTGGCTACAGTATACAGGATTTTTCGGAAGAATGCAAGAGGGGAGCGTACGAACCTTTCCGGATATTCAAAAATAGGTCATAAGAAAGCTACAATAGACAACATATACAAAAATTCCCCCGAAATTTATACCTTCCGAAATCATAGGAAATACAGTTGTTCACAATTATATAATATATTTTTCCGGGAAGATATGATATAATACTACAGATAATTAACACTTGTGTCTCACATTGACCTCGTGAAATACTAAACGGGAGGATGGCACTGAAAAAATGTGCCGGTTTCGGTTTTGGAAAAAGTATTTGAATACTTGAAAAGAAGCCTGACAATCGCATGGAAGAGCGTATTCTTCAATTTCAACCAGTACGTCTGCTTCTTCATTGCGATCATCATTGTCCAGGTCCTCTACGGTATGATGTCGATCTCGAACGACAACAACAACAACGTCGAGTATCAGCATATCATGGAGGAATACAACTACCACATGGTTCTGAAAAACCTCAACCGCGACCAGATGCAGTATCTGGTAGAGGACGAGGGAACCGTATTCAAAAGCGACGTAATCTTCCAGGTTACGGCCGTGGACGAATACAAAAACTATTTTACGGGCGAAGACCGCTTCGATGTGTACCTGTTCTTTACGGGAGACCTCGACTGGTGCGCCGAACGCTTTGAAAAAAGCTATCAGAAAGACCTCGCCAATCTAGGATCGGAAGGTTCCAGCTTCTCCAAGGCGACCACTGCGCTGATGACCTTCGAGGACAACGTGCGTGCCAACGCCGTGACCTTCGTGTTCATCACGCTGATTCTGCTGGTCGTTGCGATCTTCCTGCTGACCCAGCTTTACAACATCCGTATCAACCAGTATAAATTCCAGTACGGTATTTATCTGACCTTCGGTGCGGACTTCAAAATGCTGTTCGGCACCTCGTTCTGGGAACTGTTCATTATCTTTGTGGTAACGTTCATCCCGTCGATCCTGATCTCCACGCTGATTTCCTTCATTATTTACAACGCGTCCGGCTACGGCTTCATCTTCAACGGACTGTCGATTCTGAAGATTTTCCTCTTCACTCTCGTTGTTATCCTCGCATCCGTATGGACCCCGATGAAGGTCATGTCCGTCAAGGACCCGATGTCCCTCATCATCACCGAGGACAACTCCAACCTCGTTACTTCGCCGAGACGTTCCTTCAATATCTTCGCGGAAAAGTTCCCGACCAAGTACGAGTTCTACTCCCTCTGGCGTTTCCGTAAGTACAACATTCAGGTGCTTACTTCCGCAATCGTATTCTGTGCGCTGTTCATCATGGGTCTGTACATGGCGGACATTTACACCACCGACCTGAACTACCCGCGTCCGCAGTTCACCGTCAACCTCGCGGAATCCGGCTTTGAATACGACGAAATCATGAGCCGCGAACTGTACGAACTGGACGGTGTGCGCGCCGTTGAAATCAACGACAATACCACCGAAGGCCGCCACATCGCGTCCCACATCATCACCAACAAGAAGGACGTTCTTCCTTTCAAGAATCTCGTAGCCTATGCGGGTACCGAGTTCAATCTTGCGGAAGAAGGACAGTATTACCGCGTGTCCAGCGACGTTCTCTATACGGCGATGACCGAGGAGCAGCTCCGCGTCCTCGAAGACTACGACTATGACGGCGACCTCACCAGCATCATCACCCAGCCGAAGACCGTCATCGTCGGCGACTCCATCTCCAACGTCCGTACCTACAAGTTCGACGTCGGCGATACCATCTACATTGCCAAGAAGACCGGTCAGATCAAGAGCGTGGACAGCAATATTACCGGCCGCGCACTGCTCAAGGATCAGATCCGTTACTTCCACTACGAATATGAAGCGTACACCGTCGGCGCGGTCATCTATGACGTTCCGTCCGGCTCCACGCCGATCTATCTGAACCTCGAAGACTATAAGGCAACCACCGGCAAGACCCCGAAGGCAACCTCCTTCAACGTCTATGTCTCCCACGATGTAACGACCGAACAGGTCAAGCAGCTCTACGATGACATCCGTGAATGGGGTCGTGTATACGGGGACGTCAAGGTTCAGAACACCGATATCACGCTTCTGAATGCCGTTGCACGCGACAAGCACTACAACGAACTGTACATCTGCATCTCCATCCTGATCCTCTGCATCTCCCCGCTGATCTGGTTCTTCTCGCAGAGCCTCTACTACTCCAAGCGAGAAAAGGAATTCAACATCCTCCAGTCCATCGGTGCGGTCGCCAAGGAAATCAAGCAGATTTACCTTCAGGGCGGTCTGTGCATGGCGGTCATGTCGCTCTTTGTGGCGATCATCCTCAGCTACGCGGGCAGCTACATCCTGTTCTACGTTTACAACGTCATGATGCCGTACTTCACGGGCGAAAACGTACGCTACGTCTTCTATATGCCGTGGTACGCGATCCTCATCAGTATCGTTATGTCCGTCTTCTGCGGCTTCTTCTCCACCTACCTCCCGTTCCGCAGCTACTACAAGCACCGCTTCTCCCTCCAGAACGGCGGTGCCGGCGAATTCGGCGGAGAGGAATGAGATTTCTCGGGGAAAACTTTTTCGAGAAAAAGATTTTCCCCGAACCCCTTTCAAAAAGCTTCCATCTGGGAATGATGAAAAGAAGTTTTTGATAAGTGCGGATAATTATAAATTTCAGATTACTTCTTATATGATACCTGTTTAAAAGGTTTTGGGAAGGGTGCGGGAAACCCTTTTCCTCAAAAAGGGTTTCCCGCGAAAACATCCCTCTATAGAAAGGATTTATTATGGCAGATACGATTGAATATATGCTGCAAACGGAAAGCGTTATCAAGCAGTACAAGCAGTACGATGCGGTCATTACGGCGGTCAACCGTGTGAGCATCAAGGTGGAACC
>SVQN01000089.1 GCA_015065295.1 Oscillospiraceae bacterium | reverse complement strand
GGGTCTTGGCGGAGCCTGACTTCCCCAGAACGATTTTCGTAGAATTTCAAACCAACGTCATGTCAGCGGATGGGATCAACGAAATGTCAGCGCAGGCACCCAAGAAAATCCCCCTCAAACAAAAAATCTGCACAGTCGAAATCCCTGTAGCAGATCAAAAAGGTTTTGGAAGGGGTTTGGGGGAACCTTTTCCTCAAAAAGGTTCCCCCAAGAAAAAAACAAAAAATCAAAGCTCGTCATCAATCCCCATAGACTGCATCAGCTTCTTGTTGAATTCCTCAGCCGTGTTGTAGCCCATGCGCTTCTGACGGTTGTTCATGGCCGCGATTTCGATGACGACGGCGAGGTTGCGCCCGGGCTTGACGGGGATGGTCGTCGTCGGGATGCGGATACCCATGATGTCGGAGTAGTCGCTGTCGAGACCGAGACGGTCGTACATTTTGCCCTGTACCCACGGCTCGAGGTTGATAATCATGTCTACCTTTTCCGTGTCCTTGACCGCACCCATACCGAAGAGGCGGCGGACGTCCACAATCCCGATGCCGCGCAGCTCGATGTAGTACTTGATGAGCTCCGGCGCGTTGCCGACAATCGCCTTCGCCGATACCTTCCGCAGCTCGACCGCGTCGTCCGCGATGAACCGGTGGCCGCGCTTAATCAGCTCGATTGCCGTTTCGCTCTTGCCCACGCCGCTGTCGCCTGTGATGAAAATGCCTTCGCCGTAGACTTCCACGAGAACCCCGTGGCGCGTGATCTGCGGCGCAAGCTGAACGTGCAGGAACGCGATCAGCGAGGAAATAAAGTCACTCGTGTTTTCCTCGGTCGTCAGAATCGGCACTTCAAAGCATTCCGCAAGTTCCAGTGCCAGCGGACTGATCTCGTTGCCGTGCGTGTAGACCAGCGCGACCGGATTCCGGCGGAAGTAGTCCGTTGCACGTTCCCGGCTGGTTTCTTCGTCCAGTCCGCGGATGTAGGCAACTTCCGCGTCACCCAGTACCTGGATTCTGCGGTTGTCGAAGTGTTCGAAAAATCCCGTCAGAGCAAGCCCCGGACGAACAACGTCCGTCGAGGAGACCATGATCTGTTTCGGATCTTCCGGTGTGTAGACCACCGTCAGCTTTTTTTCGTCAATAATTTTTTGCAGATTTACTCTTGAGGTAAAATCATCCATCCTGTCCACCTGCGTTTCGTAGTATAATAGTACCGTCATTATACCATATCGGCGGTTTGATTGCAATAGATTCGGTAGATACGCCGGTGAAAAACTCCGAAAAAACTCTCCCTCTGTGCCTGCGTTTACTTTTTCATGCACTTGTCAGCCCAGATTTTCCATCTTGGGTCTGCTGTGATTTCCGAGCGGATGTCCTGTGGGGCAGGAAGCATATAGAACGGCCAGTCTCCCGGCAGAAGCGAGGCACTGTCTTCGTTGGGAATTGCCGTAAAATCCCATTCCGCTTTTTCAAGAAGCGGTGCGGTGTAGGTTCCTTTTCTTCCCGCGAGATGGTCAAGCGAACGTGCGTGTTCCAATGCCTTATCGAGGGACGCAAACGCTTCATCCTTTTCTCCGATCCGCCACTGATGTTCGGATAAGTACAGGTACAGCGAAATCATATCTCCATGTGCCGTACCGTAATTTCCGTTTTCAAACAGCGCGTCGAACAGGTCAATCACCATCCGCAGTTTCCGTACCGGCAGATCGTCGCGGAAATTGGATTGTTTGACCATCAGTGCCTGAATCACGGATGTGGAAAATGCGCGTGCGAGACCGATCAGCATCATTCCGTAATACTTTTCACACAATTCGCCTTCCACGGCGCGTACACGCAGAAATTCCCGGCTGTGGTACATCGTCGGCATTTTTTCCGCCAGGGCAAGCCCTTTTTCATATTCTCCGATGTTGCTGTACAGCAGAATCAGCCAGTAAATCGACTTTTCACGGATTTCCGTGTCCGATGTTTTGGAAATCAGACGTTCAAACATCGGCATGGCCTCGTTCCAGTACGGGTTCTTTTTGTGTTCTTCCACATTATGGACAAGATAATCGCCCGCCTCGACTGAACCTTCCCCCAGACGTATCCATCCCGCGTCGGTCAGTGTTTCCGCAAGAGCATAAAGCAGCCGTTCGTTTGCCGGGAATTCCGTAAGTGCTTCCCTCAGCATTTGCAGACGTTCGTCCAGATGAATGTCCACGCCGTTGTCCTCCAGACTGAGCCGCTCGTTTTTTTCCAGAATAGCGTCAATCCGGCGGTCACGGTCGTTTTCATAGCCGAAAAGTTCGTCGATGCTCACGCCGAAATAGTTTGCGATTGCCGGGATGAGCGTCATATCCGGGAATGTATTGTCATTTTCCCAGCGGCTCACCGCCTGTGCCGATACGCCGAGTGCGGAGGCAAGGTCTTCCTGTGTACGGCTGTCACGCTTCCGAAGATCGCGTATTTTTGTTCCAAGATTGAGAGTCATGATAACCTCCCGAAATTTCGATTCACCGGTGTGAATGTATTGTAACACAGTGCTTTCCGGAATGTCAATCATCAATCGTTTGCGGAAAACTCTCACTTTACTCAACTTTTAGATGCAATATCCGCACAGCGAAAATTTTATGGAAATCCCCCTTGCAATCCTGCATACAGTGTGATATAATTTTTATCGGACGGAAAGTTGTTTCTGTTGAAAAGTTAATAATTTTACAGAGTAGATGCCGAGGCGTCAAGTGCCGGTGAAACGGGGAGTTGTTCATCGGACGAAAGCGGATTTTTACGGAAATTTCGCTGCGGTCGCGGTATCGCATCCCGCTGTCATTCACAAGAGCGATCCTCTCATAAATGTTCAGGCGGAACTGTAACTTTCCGTACAAATTTATGGGAGGTTTTTGTTTCATGCTCACCAAACGTATTTCCGTACGCACGATCACCTATCTCGCGCTGCTTGCCGCGCTGGAGATCGTTCTCAACCGCTTCTGCTCCATCAATACCATGGGGCTGAAAATCGGCTTCTCGTTCGTCCCCATCGTCGTCGCCGCAAACCTGTTCGGACCG
Source organism: Oscillospiraceae bacterium (assembly GCA_015065295.1). Lineage (GTDB taxonomy): Bacteria > Bacillota > Clostridia > Oscillospirales > CAG-272 > UMGS1696. The sequence continues at coordinate 6,364 of SVQN01000089.1, read as the reverse complement.
GCTCATGCGGCGATTGTTTACGCGCTTGCCGATTTTCTCGGCGCAATTCTGTTTCCCATCGGTCCGTATCACCCCGGTTTTACCGTCTGCGCCGCGCTTATGGGGCTGACGTGGGGACTGTTCCTGCATCCCAAAAACGGCAAACCCGGCTTTCTGAATATCCTCGCACCGGCACTGATTAACAATCTGGTCATCGGTCTGCTCATCAATACCGTCTGGGTGGCGATGCTCTACGGCTCCAAAACGTATATCGGCTGGTTCCTCTACCGCCTGTCCGAATATGCGATCCTCGTTCCCCTGAATCTGGTGCTTGTGCCCGTTCTCCTGCGCCTCTGCCGCGAACTCAAGAAATTTGTTATCAAATAAAATAAGAAATCAGGTACGCTATGACCTACAATGAAGCTCTCGAATATATCCATTCCGTCAGCTGGATGGGAAGCCGTCCCGGACTGTCCCGCATCGCCGAACTCTGCGAAAAACTCGGTCATCCCGAGGATTCCCTCAAATTCATCCACGTCGGCGGCACCAACGGCAAGGGTTCCACCTGCCGGATGCTCTCCTGTATCCTCCAGAATGCCGGCTATCGTGTCGGTCTGTACACCTCTCCGTTTATCGAACGGTTCAACGAGCGCATCATGCTCGACAACGAGGACATTTCCGACGACGACCTCGCCGAAGTGACCGAATATGTCCGTCCGTTTGCCGACGCCATGGAGGACAAGCCGACCGAATTCGAACTTATCACCGCGATTGCGCTCGAATATTACCGCCGGAAGAACTGCGATTATGTCGTATTCGAAGTCGGCATGGGCGGACGGCTCGACTCCACGAACATCATCAAGTCCGCCGTCCTGTCCATCATCACCGGCATTGACCTCGACCATACGGCGTTCCTCGGCGATACCACCGCCAAAGTTGCCGCCGAAAAAGCCGGAATCATCAAAACCGGCTGTCCCGTCCTGTTCGGCGAAGGCGACGACGATGCCGAAGCGGTCATCCGTCAGACTGCGGAAGAACGCGGCAGTCTGTACCGCCGTACCGATTTTTCCGCCATTGCCGATATTTCGTCTGACCTGTCCGGAACGTCGTTCACATTTGCAGGCCGTCCGGTGAAAATCCACCTCCACGGTCTGTACCAGACACGCAACACCGCGACGGTGCTGACCGCGTGCGGAATGCTTCGCGATGCCGGTCTGACGATCCCGGAGGAAGCCGTGGATGCCGGACTTGCCGAAGCCCGCTGGAAGGCACGGTTTGAAGTTCTGACAGAATCGCCGCTTGTCATTTACGACGGCGCACACAATCCGCAGGGGATTGCCGGAGCAGTCGAAAACGTCCGGCATTATCTGACGGAAACCGCGCCGGAAGGGAAGGTTCTCTTCCTCATGGGCGTGATGGCGGACAAGGATTACGACAAAATGATCGGGATGCTTGCCCCTTTCGCGTCGTCCGTGTACTGCGTGACCCCGCCGAACAGCCGTTCACTCCCGTCCGAAGGGGTTGCGGCGGAATATGAACGGTTCGGCGTTCCCGCAAAGGCGTTTGACGTTCTGACCGACGGTGTGAACGCCGCCTGCGAAGCCGCACGTTCGGAAAAGCGTCCGCTGGTCTGCCTCGGCTCGCTGTATATGTACGCCGACGTGAAGCACGCGGTTCTCGCATGGGAGGAATCTGTCCGTTGAAGCCGTTCTGCCGATTTCTGCGAACCCTGACCGTGCTGGTTCTTCTGGCAGGAATGCTCCCTTCCTGCGGACTGATCGACAAACTGGGGTTCGATACCTACGATTATATGAGCGAATCCGTCACGCAGACGCACGACGCAAACGGCGAAACGGCGATGATGATCGAAGAACTGCTGAGGATTCTCGTGACCGATTCGCAGATTCTCACGACGTTTGACAATATGGCGGACGCGATTCCCGCGTACCGGGATGCGGTACTCGAATATCTTCTCGCAAGCGATTATGCGAAGTATTCCGGAAATACAAAGCTGATCGAACGTGCGATGAAGCATTATCCGGAATACCAGATCACGCAGGTTATCCCGGAACTGGAGTTTGAGTCGATGATGTACCGCTGTTTCGGCGGGGATGTCATGATTACCCATGAAGACGGGAACAAATTCCGTTATCTTCCGGAGGCCGCCGTGTACGTTCCGATGCTGGCGACGACCGACCACGGCTACTACGCGGATGTAACGTCGCTGACGGAAACGGAAAAGACGTACCGCGTCCGGTTCAAGGTGAAATCCAAGCCGGAGGCCGCCGGAACGCCCGTGGAATCCGACGAATACTTCGCTCTCGTCATCAAACGCGAGGACGGAACGATGTATATGAAGAAGCTGTTCCTCGGAAGCGACGTCGGATGAGGGAAGAGAGAAAAGAGAAGAGTGAAAAGAAAAGGAAAAAAACCGATGCCGCGGCATCGGTTTTTGAATTATTGGGGTTTATTTGAGAATTTCAAACTCCACATCCGCGCGGAACAGGTCGCCGTCGCAGGCGAGGGTCAGCTTGCCGTTCATGCGGTCGCAGAGGCTCAGGGCGATGTTCAGTCCCAGACCGCTTCCTTCGCTGTGACGGCTGGCATCGCCGCGGACAAACCGTTCCAGAAGGTCTTCCGTCTCGACATTCAGCGTATCGCGGGAGATGTTCTTGAACGATACGATCGCGCGGTCGCCGGTTTTTGTCAGCGTGATGTAGACGCGCGTGCCGGGGAGGGAATATTTGACGATATTCGAGCAGAGATTGTCGAACACGCGCCACAGGAGACGGCCGTCCGCCGAGATGAAGACTTCCTCGTCCGTGAAGCGGCAGACCGGGGTGAGTTCTGCGCGGAGCAGACGTTCTTCGTATTCGCCGACCGCCTGACGGAGCATCTGGTTCAGCTCGATCCGTTCGAAATTCACCGTGATCGCGCCGGACGACGCTTTTGATGCTTCCACAAGGTCTTCCGTCAGCTTTTTCAGGCGTAGCGAATGACGGTAGATTGTGTCTGCGTACTCACCGGCTTTTCCGTCCGGATGTTCCGCCAACAGAAGGTCGGCGTAATTGATGATCGAGGTCAGCGGGGTCTTGATGTCGTGGGAAACGTTCGTAATCAGCTCAGTTTTGAAGCGTTCGCTTTTCATCTGCGCCTGTACCGCCGCCTGCAGACCGTCGCCGAGGGAGTTCAGCCCTTCCGCCTGTTTCCGGAAGATGAAGAACAGATTCGATGGATCGGTCTTTTTATGGATGTTGCCGTTTGCCATGTCGCGGATGCTCTGCGTGATCGTGTGGGTCGCCCAAGAACCGTAGATGAGCAGGGCACCGGCAGCCCATGTCAGCGCAAACCAGATCAGCAGTGCGGGAGCGATTTCCCACGGATCGACGCAGAACGCGAAAATGAGAAAGGTAAAAACGCAGTACAGGACAACCGCAAGCACCGTCCGCCACATCAGCGGGAGACTGCGGCAGAAGCGCGGGTACAGTCCGGTGCATTTCCGGGAAATCCAGTAAATAATTGTGTTCGTCCACAGCGTACCGAGCTGAATCCGGATGGAAATGAGGTAAGCAAGTCCGTAGAGGAGTGCCGCACAGCAGAGGAGCAGGGACGGAATCACAATGAGATCGGGAACACCATAGATAAGCCAGTCCGCGAGGCACCAGGCAAGCAGACCGAGCAGAAATGCCGCAAGAAGCACGATTTCCAGCGGGATTCTGTCGTACCACATCGGAATAAGCTCACCGGATTCGTTCCGCTTGCCCGCATGATTCAGGTGACGGAACAGGAATTTCAGCAGTTTTCCGAACCGGTACGTCAGCGTATTCGTCCACAGCGTGCCGCATTTGATGCGGACAGACACCGTATAGGCGAATAGCCAGAGAAGGGTAACGACGGCGGCGAGGAAGATCGGGACGGCAGTGACCGGCCAGTCAAAGAGAATCGTCCAGAGGAATGTGCGGCGTAAGACATCGTGCAGAACGACATACACCGGAATCGGCAGAATCAGCAGGACACCCGCGACGATTTCCAGCGGGATTCGGTCGTACCACTGGGGAACAATATTCCCGTTTTCGTCCCGTCTGCCGGCGTTCTTCACCGAATGAATGAGCCGTTTCGGTAGCTGCCATAAATAACGGTAAATCAGCGTGTTTGTCCAGAGCGTTTTCGACTTGCACCGTACCGCGAATGTGTGGCAGAGCGCGTACACAAACGGCGAGAGCAGTAACACGAATATGGAAAACTCCACGGGATCGGCAAGGAAAAACCATCGTCCGAGCGTGGTATTGTCAAAAAGCACATACACCGTCAGATGCAGAAGTACCGGAATTCCGATCATCAGCACCGCCGCAGGTTCAAACGGCATCCGGTCGAATTTCGAGAGGGTGATGTCCTGTGCGCCGTTTCTGTGCCCCGCCGACCGCATCAGCAGGCAGAACAACAGAACGGTCAGGATAAATCCGGCAAAAATAATGAACGGCGCGGTGTAGCGCAGGGCATAAACGACATCCAGTGCGAAAACAAGCAGCCGTACCATGGTACTCGGCGCGAGTGCAGGCAGATGGCTCTGCATCCATCGGATAGAATTCTCGGTGATATCGATCCGTAGTTGGGATTTGTCGGTTGTATAGACCTCTCCCGACAGTGCCGCCGCCGTGATAAGGAACCCGAACATAGTCACAATCACCATCACAAACAGCAGAACCGTCAGGAATCCCTTCATCACGGAATTCGGATATTTTTTCATGTAAGACCTCCATTTCTGTAAATAGCCATTCACCATTAGTTATTAGCCATTAGCTCTTTTCCAGCTTGTACCCCTGTCCCCACACAACCTTGATGTACCTCGGTTCGGACGGGTTGATCTCCAGTTTCTCCCGCAGATGCCGGATATGTACCGGTACCGATCCTTCGTTCCCGAGCGGCGTGTCGCGCCAGACCTGCCGGTAAATCTCCGAAATCGAGAACACCTTCCCCGGATTCTGCAGAAACAGCCGCAGAATGCTGTATTCGAGCGGGGTCAGCGCAACTTCGTCCCCGTCAAGGGTCACGAGTTTCGTCACGTCGTCCATCTCGATACCGCCGCAGATGAGCACGTCCGGCTTTTTCTCGATACCGCCGAGGGTCGCGTACCGCCGCAGCTGCGACTTCACCCGCGCGATCACTTCGAGAGGGGAGAACGGCTTCGTAATATAGTCGTCCCCGCCGACGGTGAGCCCGAGGATTTTGTCGTCCGTTTCGCTCTTTGCCGTGAGGAAAATGACCGGCACATTGTACCGTTCGCGCAGTTTGACGGTAGCGGAAATCCCGTCCATGCCGGGCATCATGATGTCCATCAGAACCAGATGGATGGGGGCTTCGTCAAGAATACGCAGAGCCTCCATGCCGGTGTAAGCCTTATAGATGCCGTATCCTTCGGCGGAAAGATAGATTTCCAGTGCGGCAACAATGTCGCGTTCGTCGTCACAGATTAAAATATTGTACATGAGAACCTCCGGTTCTGACTAAGAACTAAGGGTGAATGGCTAATGACTATGGTGGAATTTTTCGGCTGTCTGCGGGACATTCCCTTCGGGAAGTCCAACGGACGATTTGGATTAGTTATTCACCATTAGTTATTAGTTCTTAGCTATGTTTATATTGTAGCAGAAAAAGTTTTAAATTGAAAGGCAGAAACGGTTTAAGATTTCTTTAAGATTGGAACCGGACGTGTTCACAATTCTGCGGTTGACAAAACCATACAAGACTGTTATAATTGTAATAATGAATCCAACTTAAAAAAAGGTGTATTATGAAAAAAGTCATGCTGGTTTTCGGCACCCGTCCGGAAGCGATCAAAATGTGTCCCCTCGTGCTTGAACTCAAAAAGCGTCCCGAGCTTGACGTGACCCTCTGCGTCACCGGTCAGCACCGCCAGATGCTCGATCAGGTTCTCCATGCGTTCGGCGTTACGCCCGATTATGACCTCTCCATCATGAAGGACAAGCAGACCCTCTTTGACGTGACGGTCAACATTCTCGAACGGATCCGCGAAGTCCTCGCGGAAGTGAAGCCCGACGTTGTCCTCGTCCACGGCGATACGTCCACGACGTTTGTCTCCGCGCTGGCGTGCTTCTATATGCAGATTCCCGTCGGCCACGTCGAAGCCGGACTCCGTACCTACAACATCTACTCCCCCTATCCGGAGGAATTCAACCGTCAGGCGGTCAGCATTCTTTCCCGCTTCAATTTCGCGCCGACCGAAATGTCCCGCGACAACCTGCTCCGGGAAGGCCGCGACCCGTCCTCGATCTATATCACCGGCAATACCGCCATCGACGCGCTGAAAACGACGGTCCGCGACGACTACACCCATCCCGAACTGGAATGGGCGAAGGATTCGCGC
>SVQN01000088.1 GCA_015065295.1 Oscillospiraceae bacterium | reverse complement strand
GTGTACGGCGGACGTACCCGCAAGATCGGCATCCTGCTCGGTCAGGGCATGGAATTCGACAAGGCGATGGAAGTCCTCAACGGTGTGACTCTCGAATCCATCGTCATCTCCACCCGCACCGCAAAGGCGATCCGTCAGCAGATCGAAGACGGCCGTGCAAAAGCGGAAGACTACCCGCTTCTTCTCCACATCGACGAACTCGTAAACGGCGGCAAGAAGGTCAACGTCCCGTGGAAGGCATTTGAAACGGAATTTGAACTGTAAGAGAGGTTCCCTATGAAAACCTATCGTTCCATCAAGCGAAATCCCACCCTTGACGGTCTGGCGGATATTTCGCCGGATATCGTTTACTCCAACGCAGGCGGAAAAAATCTGACGCTGCGGGTGATCTCTCCGTGGAAGAACGAAGCGAATGCAGACCGCCGCTACCCGCTGATCCTGTTCATTCAAGGTTCCGGCTGGACATTCCCGGACATCAATTACGAAATTCCGCAGCTTTCGTGGTATGCCCGTCACGGCTACGTTGTTGCGACGGTTACGCACCGGAACTGCTATGACGGATTCCCGTTCCCGGCATTCCTGCAGGATGTCAAGTGTGCTCTGCGGTATCTGCGCGCCCATGCAGACGATTGGAAGATCGATCCCGAACGCGTTACTGCCTACGGTACGTCGTCCGGCGGCAACACTGCGCTTCTGCTCGGTCTGACCGGCGATGATCCGCGCTACAAGACCGACGAATACGCGGAATATTCCGACGCGGTATCTGCGGTTGCCGAATGTTTCGGCCCGACGGATATGTTCGACCTGAACGATTACCATACCGGCGGCACCGGGACGCTCGATCTTGTACAGAAGCTGCTCGGCGATCCGGAATCCGAAGAAGCCCGGGCACTGGCGCGTGACATGAGTCCGCTGTTTCTCGTGAAGGACGGCGTTTCCTATCCGCCGATGATGATCCTGCACGGTGACGCCGACCGCACCGTTCCCTACGAATCGCAGGGTGTCCGCATGGCTGACCGTCTGGACAAAGCCGGATGCGATGTCACGCTCATCCGTGTGGAAGGCGCGGATCACGAAGGCGATTTCTGGAGCGATGAACTGCACAACCTTGTTCTGGAATTCATCGACCGCCACATGAAGAAGTAAAAACACGCGATCAATCCTGCCACAAAGGAGGACACAGCATGAACTTCAACTTTCAGGAAATGAAACCGCTTATCCAGAAGGATATGGATGCCATTCTGGAATCCTACCCCACCGATATGACGCATATCCGCGAAAAGGTTCCGTTCGGCGGCGATCCGTATGTCCGCAAGCTGGCAATCATCGAAACGGCGGCGGAAGAGTGTCCGGTGCATCTGTTCGGACATTATCCGTTCGCGTTTGAGATGGATATGGGAGAAGCACGCCATGTCTGCTACATCGGACTGGGCAATCTCTGCTATCAGCGGAGCGGCGCGGATTTCAGCGGACTTCAGGCGTTCCGGAGCATCGTCAGTGAACACCGGCTCGGCTCCGTCGGGGATTTTACCGACCATCTCCACCGGACGATGGACCACGACAAGCTCCTTGCCGTCGGATTCCGCGGGGTTTACGAGGAATGTGAGCGGTACAATCAGACGGAAACCGATCCGCAGAAGAAGCGTTACCGCGAAATGGTCATGCGGATCTGTCTGGCAATGAAGAAAATCGGGCTTCGTCTGCGCGCACTGGCGAAAGAACAGCTCGACAATGCCGACGAAACGGTGGATGAAGATGTCCGTTACAACCTGCGCCGGATCATCGCCTCGGTGAATACGCCGTGGGAGGCTCCCGTGACCATGTTCGACGCGCTGAACTCTATTCTCTGTACGACGCTGTACATCTCCGGGCTGGACGGGATCGAAGTCAACGCGTACGGCGCGGTTGACCGTCTGATTCAGCCGTTCTACGAACGCGACCTTGCCGCCGGACGGATCACAAAGGAAGAAGCGTACTTCCTGCTCCAGTGCTTCCTCCACAAAACGGATATGCACTGTCATTTCAACGATGAACGCAAGACCTACGACAACGGGGTTTCCGTGATGATCGGCGGCTGTGACCTCGACGGTACGTCCCTGTACAACGACATGACGGACATGGTCATTGATGCGTACATGGACAACCGCCTCATCAATCCCAAGCTCAACGCCCGTGCAAGTGCGAAAAGTCCCCGCGCGTATCTGAAACGTCTGGCGGCTCTGATGAAGAACGGCGGCAACAACCTGGTCATCGAAAACGACGACTACATCATTCCGATGTTCGAGCGCATGGGACTGTCTCCCGAGGACGCGCGGACGTACGTCGGAAACGGCTGTCAGGAAGTCATCTGCCGGAACCAGCGGCACAGCCGTGCGTTCGTTTACATGAATATCGTGCGAGTTCTGCTCGATACGGTGAAATACGCGCGTTCCGGCGAAGAACTGCCGGATGGTCTGAAGGTGATCTACCGCGACGGCGAATTCCGTGCGGACACGTTTGAGGAACTGCGTACATCGTATCTGAAGAATCTGCGTTCGTACATCCGCGCGATTGCGGAAGCGTTCGCGCCGTATGAAGCGATCCACCACACGCTCATTCCCGAACCGATGCACTCCGCGTTCACGGCAGACTGTATGGCACGCGGTCAGGACATCACCGAAGGCGGCGCACGGTATTACAACAAAACCCTGTCGTTCGTCGGATTCGGCACGCTCTGCGACAGTCTGCTGAGTCTCCGCGCAGCGTATGAAACCGGCAATGTTGATGAACTGATGAAGGCGGTTGATGCGAATTTCGAGGGATACGAGGTTCTCCGTCAGTCGATCCGGAACAGCGACAACCGGTTCGGACATTCGGACGAGGCGGATGAATTCGCGCGTCTGCTGGCAAACGATCTCGGCGAAGTCTCGCGCGGCATCTATACCGCGCACGGTACGGAATGGCGGACATCGCTGTTCACCTACTACCTGTTCACCTCGCTCGGACATCAGACTCCCGCCACCCCGGACGGACGTCTCACCGGCGAATCGTTCTCGCGCCAGATGAACATGGCGTCGGTGCCCGATCTGACTTCGGCGGCACGTTCGATGGCGGCACTCACCGAAGCGGACTTCAACGATGTGGGAATGTTCGACTTCCCGCTGCCGTATACGGTTACGGAAAGCGAGCCGTTCCATCAGGCACTGACCGACTACATCCGGACGTGTCTGGAACTGAAAATCCCGGTTCTCCAGACCAATGTCGCCGACCGGCAGACCATGATTGAGGAACGCGACCACAAGGGTACGCATCCCGATCTTGTCGTGCGCGTCTGCGGCTACAGCGCGATATTCGGTCAGATTTCGAGAGAAATGCAGGACGAAATCATTGCGCGCATGGAAGCGTAATTTCCGGAAAACAAAAAATCCAAAGGTTTTGCAGCCTTTGGATTTTTCTATATGTATTTTGGGATATTCAAAAACGTCAGTCCTGCTCGATAGATTCGAGAATGCTTTTCGAAGCAGAGTCAAACGACTTGCTGATGCGCTGTGCCATCGACGCAAAGCCTTCGCCCTTCTTCATGGCGGTGCTGAACGCTTCCGGTACACCGGTAAACGTGAACGCGTGCTGCAGGTCGAAGTTCCGGTGCTGAATGAGTTCACGGAAAACCTTTACAGAGTTCTGGTCGCGCAGACCTTTACCGATAACGGCACTGTCCGTGTATTCTGTCAGCGTATAGTCGTGCGTGTATGCCGCAATCGCTTCGAGGAAGCTGCCGATTTCCGGATAATCGTCCTGACCGTCTCTGTTATCGTCGCCAACATCTACAGGAAGGAAGAAAGTGCCCGGATTCTGAACAAAGCAATAGGAATCTTCGCTGGAATAGTCGTAGCGCGGGAAGCCGATCACACCGTAATCGTCTTCAACACCGCGGAGATGTCGGTAGTCACCCATAAGACGGGAGTAGAACAGAGCTTTTCCTTCCGAAAATGCGGTACGGCCAAGGTCATAGTCGGAATAGTTTACATGATCTGCATTGCCGGGAGCATACAGCTGAGAAATCTTTTCGGCAACCGTAAGGAATTTTTCATCGTTCATATTCAGACGGAAGGTGGAATTATCCTTATCCCAGCTTACAAGGCTCATATCCGAAGCGAACAGCATCGGCTGGAACCAGTATTCACGTCCCGCCAGACCGATTACGTCCGTACCGAGTTCATATACGCCGTCCCCGTTTTCGTCACTGGAAACCGCCGTGACCATCGAGGTGAATTTGTCGATCACCCATTCTCCGTTTGCCCAGAGTTCGTATGGGTCTTCGAGCTGATACTGATTGATGAGCGCACCGTTGTAGAACAGAACGGTCATGGATTCGTAGTGGTCAAAACCGAAGTCGAGCAGACCGAAGTACATCTTGTCGAGGATGGTCAGGTTTTCAATCGCGCCCTGATCCCAGTAAGGCTTGGTCATGTCAATATTGGGAAGTTCATTGTAATTTTTCAGATATCCCTTCGTAATCAGACTGCCCGCCTGTTCGATCAGACCGTATGCAAGGTCCATTTCGCCGGTACCCGCAACAACTGCCGTTTCCAGAACGCTGCCGGGATTCCATGTTGCCGGATTGTCTTTGATTACACAGTTCAGCTGGCTTTCTACAAAGCGGTTGCGGTTGTAGATCGCATCATCGAGACGTTCGCCCGTCAGTTCTTCCAGATCGAGCTTATTGTGGAAGTTAATTTCATGGATGGTACTTTCAATATTGATTGCCAGACCGCCGAGATCAGGCTTCGCAACTGCGTCCCAGTGGGGATGATCGGAAACTTCTTCTTCCGAAGCGGTATTTTCAACTCCGGTGACTTCTACGGTATCCTTGGTATCCGCATTTTCTGTTGACTCACCGCAGGAAACCACGGTCATCAGAGAGAACAGCAGAGCCAGGAAGAGAGACAGATTCTTCTTCATAAACATAATTCCTTCCAAAAATCCATTGTTATTCATTTTTCCTTAATTGTTGCGGGGATATTATATCACTTTGTATACAATCCGTCAATCGCAAGTCTGGCAGTATTTTATACAACCAATATGTTTTTGAATTGTCAGTATTCACCAAAAGCAACAGACCCATCGTGTGATGAGTCTGTTTTGCGTTTTATTGTATTTTCTGTGCCAGTTCAAAAAGGTTGGTATAGTATATTTCCGAAGCGGAAAGGTCGGAACAAAGGGTTTCAAGAATCCGGTCACACTCCCGAAGTGCGGCATCATACTGATCTTTGGCCAGTTCGCCGGACACATACGCCGCATCGAGTTCGTCGCGGTCGTCGATCTTGATATCTCCCTGCGGAGTGGCGATCACGTCGAGGTATTTGTCAACGAACGCCGCTACGCCGTCTTCGTCATAATCCCATGATTCGATCACATCCACATACCACGCGGAAACCGAATACGGATGCCGAACACCGCCGATCGTTTTCGGTTCCGGTTTCATCATCACGGTAATGACATGATGAACGCCGTCGGGAATAAGCTGAAGCCAGCACATTCCGGTGCCGCTGACCGGATACTGTCCGGCAATCGGAGAGTTCCAGTACTGCGGTGCCTTTCCGGTGATGCGGATCAGCCCGGCGAGACCGTGAAAATCCCCGCAGTCCAGCCGGAACTGGCGGTACGGCGAATCGCCGAAGCCCCATGAATCAATGTCCCGCGCAAGACGTTTGCGCTTCATACCGATTCACCCGCTGCCCGTGCCGCTTTTTTGATCTTTCCAAGGTGACGGAAATAGAAGACCGTATGCGCCGCCGTGGTAAGCCCCCACGAAATCGGGTAGGAGAGGTACAGCACCGGAAGCGACCGGAACGCCGCGAAAATCGTCATGACCCAGACCACGCGGAGCAGGCACGAACCGACCAGCGACGTAATCATCGGGACAATCGACATCCCCATGCCGCGCTGTCCGCCGACCATGACTTCCATCGTACCGCAGAGGAAATACGGGATGATGAGATAGCCCATTCGTGTAATACCGTACGGAATCGCATCGGGGTCGTTCGGGAGATAGATTTTCAGGAGAGGTTCCGCAAATGTATACATCAGCACGCCGACCGTAAGACCGATGCACATGACAACGATGAAGCAGCGGAACACGACTTTGTTAATCATATCGTACCGCTTGGCACCCATGTTCTGACCGACAAACGTCAGTGCGGCATGGTAGACAGAGTTCATCGCGGTGTACGCGAAGCCTTCGAGCTGTGCCGCAGCGGTATTGCCCGCCATAACGAGCGAGCCGAAGGAGTTGACCGACGACTGGATCACGACGTTCGAGATCGAGAAGACGGAACCCTGAATCCCCGCCGGAAGTCCGACACGGACGATTTTCTGCAGCTTGTCGCGGTGAATACGGAGTTTGCGGAAGTCGAGATGACAGCAGCCCTTTTCCCGTACCAGGCAAACGACGATCATCACCATCGAAACGTACTGCGAAATGATCGTCGCAAGCGCAACGCCGGCAACGCTCATACGGAAGATGATGACAAAGATAAGGTTCAGGACAACGTTGATAATGCCGGACAGCGTCAGGAAGAACAGCGGACGCTTTGTGTCGCCGACTGAACGGAGAATCGACGCGCCGAAGTTGTAAACCATCGACGCGGGCGTACCGAGGAAGTAGATTGCCAGATAGGTCGTGGACAGCGGAAGAACATCCGGCGGGGTGTCCATCCATTTGAGGAAGGTGCCGGAGCAGAGACAGCCGAACGCACCGACGATCACGCCGAAGAAAATACTGATAAGAATGGAGGTATGTACAGTTTTCTGTACGCCTTCATGGTCGTTGGCACCGTAGTCATGTGCGACGGCGACCGCCGTACCGACAGACAGACCGATAAATACGTTCAGGATCAGGTTGACAAGCGCACCGGTCGAACCGACGGCGGCAAGCGCGTTGCTCCCGTCAAACCGTCCGACGACGACATTGTCCGCCGCGTTGTAGAGAAGCTGGAGAATCCCCGTCAGCATCAGCGGAACGATGTAGCGGATGATCTGCCCCGTCAGGGAGCGTTCTTTGGGTTGTTTTGTTGCTGTACGATTCATTTTTTCTTACTCCGGTTATCAGATACAGTTTTACGGGGAAACCTTTTTCTTAAAAAGGTTTCCGAGTTAGAGGGAGATACAAAGTATCTCCCTCTAACTCGTCCGTACCCCTTTCAAAACCTTTTCGGAAAGGGGAAATTTTCATTATCATTACATTTTATATTATAGCACTGCGGAATACAAAAAACAATGTCAATTCGTACAGTTTTTTGCGGTATGGAATGCGCGATACTTCCCTATTTCGTTCATTTCGTCTTGAAATTATCGCTGCCGCCCGTGATAATATTGTGCCAGAAAGGAATGATTACATCAGGCTTGCTTACCTCATGCGAATGTTCCACAAAACGGCGGTGCAGATAATCCGCAAGATTATCTCCGTAATACAGCGTGTCCAGTCCATAGACAGAAATCACCGGCGGATCGTCCTCAGCATCCATCTGCGGAATATAACTGCGTACATATACAGGAATCAGCTTCGGCGACCGTTCCGCAAACGTCGCGCGGCATACTTCCAGACGCTCTTCCATGTTTGCCGGACGTTCGCCCCATGCCTTCATCCAGCAGCCGTTTTTCACATCATCCAGAATCCCGGTCAGCGGCCATTCCATCTGCCGGCGGATCACCGCAACACTTTCTTCCGAAAAATCGTTCCAGCGCGGGAACCAGTCCCAGCGGAGCGTCGGCGGAGGCTCCGGCGGGTCGGAAAAAACCGGCAGTCCAACGGAATAAAACTCCCGCAGAGCCTTCGGTAACCGGATATCATAGAATCCTTCGATTTCCGCAAATTCCGCATCTGTCAGACCCGGCGCAAAATGAACGCCGTGCTCTTTCAAAAGTTCAACCAGTTCAGCGTAAGTCATAAAACCTCCTCCAAGTCTGTACAAACTCTGTCAGTCCATCTTTTTAAAGTTTTTTGGAAAGGGGTTCGGGGAAAACCTTTTTGCAAAAAGGTTTTCCCCGAAAAATCTCATTTATTTCAGCCATCCCATGTCGGTGAGCCAGTTTTTCATGAGACCGGCCCACTGAGCGACGTGAGGAGCGTTCGGGGCAAGGCAGAGCCCGTGTGCGCCGGCCGGGAAAATGTGCATTTCGTGCTTGATGTTGTGTTCGCGGAGTGCCTTCGCGTAGAGGTAGCTGTTGATGACATTGACACCGGCATCGTCGGACGTGTGCCAGATGAACGCGGTCGGCGTGGCGTCGGAAACGAGCAGATCGGGCGAATACGGATCGAAATCCGTCCAGTCCTTTCCGAGAAGGTTGTAATACGAACCGCCGTGGGAAACGCGCGTTTCGTCCGGCTTGTGAATGACGGGGTAACACAGGATCGTCGCGTTCGGAACCGGGCAGAGCTTGTCGATTTCGTCAATATCCTCAAACTCAATCGGCGCAGTGTAGGTCGAAACGAGCGCGGACAGATGACCGCCCGCAGAAGAACCCATTACGGCAATCTTTTCCGGATTCACACCGTATTCCGCCGCATGTGCGCGGACATAGCGGATTGAACGGCGGATGTCGAGAAGCGGAAGCGGGAAACGGTGCGGCGATACACGGTATTCGCAGACAAACGCGTCCATGCCGATGCTGTTGAAGTATTCGGCATAGCCTTTGCCTTCATGACCCGCACGTCCGGCATATCCGCCGCCGGGACAGATCACAACCGTCGCATCGCTCACTTTG
This sequence comes from Oscillospiraceae bacterium, assembly GCA_015065295.1. GTDB lineage: Bacteria > Bacillota > Clostridia > Oscillospirales > CAG-272 > UMGS1696. The sequence continues at coordinate 686 of SVQN01000088.1, read as the reverse complement.
TTTTCCGCCGGATAGTATTCCAGAACCGGAACTTCTTCGCACATACCGGGAACATTTTCCCAAAGCTGAATCGTCGTCATAAAAAAATCCTCCTGAATTTTTTTAACTAAGAGCTAATAGTGAATAGTGAATAGCTGTCCCGACTTCCCGTCAGCGGACAGCCGCATAATCCATCCATAGCTATTCACTCTTAGCTCTTAGTTCTTAGCCATTAATGATGATAGCCGGTCATTTTGACGCTGTATTCGGTGCAGAGGACAGAAAACCGCTTGTAATCCTTCTCTTTCAGCGATCCGCGCAGTTCTTCCGTCCGGTTTTTCAGTTTTGCCAACGCGGCCTGCGCCGCATCCTTATAATTGTTTTCCAGATTCGACTGCAGTTCAAACAGAATTCCTTCGAGTTCCTTCACCGCAGCCGACTTTCCAAACCAAAAAGCCATATCTTTCTATTCCCTTTCCCAGTATAAAGGTTTTTGGAAGGGGTTCGGGGAAACCTTTTTCCTTAAAAAAGGTTCCCCCGAGATACTTCATATCAATTATTCTTCGTCCTGAGCAACTACGGCGATGCCGAGTTCGGCGAGGGAGGACGGGTCTGCTGCTGCGGGGCACTTGGAGAGAAGTTCGGACGCATTCTGTACCTTCGGGAAGGCGATGACGTCACGGATGTCTTCGAGGCCGAGCAGGAGC
>SVQN01000010.1 GCA_015065295.1 Oscillospiraceae bacterium | reverse complement strand
TGGTTTACAACGGCCAGTGGACGATTGACAAACTCTGCGAAATGGCTGTGGCGGTCACGACCGATACCGACGGCGACGGTCAGTATACGACCGAGGACATTGTCGGTCTTGGTTCGGGCGACGGTTCGACTTACATCAGCTTCATGACCGGTGCGGATCAGTTCATGACCACGAAGAATGCGGAAGGCCGCGTGGAACTGGCGATGAATACCGACCGTATGATTACGATCGTGGAAAAGCTGGCGAACCTTGCAAACACCACCGGGGTGGTTCAGCCGAACAATGCCGTTTCCCTCAAGGACGGCAAAGTCCTGTTCATGCTTTCCGGTATGGCCGGTCTGATCAATTACCGTGACGCGGAAGTGGACATCGGTGTTCTTCCGTACCCGAAGTTTGATGAAGCACAGGAAAATTACGTCTCCCTCGACTGGGGTGGACTGATGTGCATCCCGACGACGGTCGGCAATTCCGAACTGGTGGGCGCGGCTCTGGAACTTCTCGCCTACGAAAGTGCGAACGAAGTCATCCCGACCTATTATGACGTCCTTCTCGAAGGCAAGCTGGCGCGCGATACAGATACGATCGCCATGCTGGATATCCTGTTCGATACCATTGCCTACGAAGTCGGCGGCAATTATTTCGGCTTTGAAGCGGGTCTTTCCGACCTGTTCTACACGACCTGCCGTCTTGCGGTTGAACAGAAATCCACCGACTTTGCATCGTGGTACAAGAGCAAGGAAAAGGTAGCGGCAAAGGTTCTCGACCGGTTCTATTCCTCCCTTGAAAAAGTGGAAGCGGGCGGCTGAGAATTGGCTAATGGCTAATAGTGAATAACTGATAAAAACCTTACGTCTGTTGATGGACGTAAGGTTTTTTGTTCACTCAATAACTATTCAACGTGAGTTCGACGGTATTCCATATTGACAGCTGAACTCGTAGGGAGCGGCGCCCCCGTCGCTCCATCTAACGTTTTGGTTATACAAAAATTGATAAAGTAAGTCTTGCACTTTCATTTACAGACAATTTGTTCACTCAAATCGTTCAATGGAGCGACGGGGGCGCCGCTCCCTACAGGTATAACTATCCTTTTCGTTTATCCATCGAACTAACGTCATTCACTGTTCATTCTTCGCTTCTGCGTAAGCAGACGACGCATTCGCAGTGTTTGGTCATCGGGAACATATTCACCGGCGTCACCCGTTCGATGACGTACCCGCCGCGCACCAGTTCCGCGAGGTCGCGCGCCATCGTCTGCGGATTGCATGAGACATACGCCAGCCGTTCCGGTGCCAGCTTTACCAGACCCTCGCGCATTTTGTCCGACAGTCCGGCACGCGGAGGATCGACCACCACAAATTCCGGCGGATAGAACGAACCGTTTCCGTCCGGAATCTTTCCATTAAACGTTGCCGCGTCCGCGCAGACGAATTCGATGTTCGTCAGTCCGTTCCTTGATGCGTTTGCCTTTGCTTCCCGGATGGCGTCCCGGTCGATTTCCAGTCCGAAGAACCGCGCCTGCGGGAACCGTTTCGACAGCACCAGTCCGAACGCTCCCGAACCGCAGTACAGGTCGGCGGCATAGGAAAACGGTTTCTCCGCCGCAAAATCGCAGACCAGCTTCAGCAGAATTTCTGCGGCATCGTGGTTCACCTGCCGGAATACCTCCGACGCAAACCGCATCGAAACGCCCAGATAGTCCTCCGTAATGCAGGTTTCCGCCGCCGATTTGTTCCCGGTGATGAGCAGAACGTCACCAATTTCCGGGAATTCCGCCGTCAATGCCGTCCGGCAGGGAACAATATCCGCAGTTTTTCCGGAACCGTAAACGGAAACCGTGATTGTTCCGTCGTGCGAACGGCGCAGAAACAGATCCGTCGGTGCAAGCGGTTCCAGCAGCTCAATGTGCGTGTTGATATGGAAAACGATTTCGTTCATCCGGTCGCTGCAAAGTTTACATCCATCAAACGGAAGAATTTCATAGGAATCGCGGGCATAATAGCCGAACCGGCGGGCGGCGGAATCGAAATGCAACCCGATTTTGTTGCGGTAGCCGGTACGTTCAGGCATACAGCGGGTCGGTTCCACTAGTTCATGCGGCAGTTTCATGCGGCGCAGCGCGGATTTCACGCAGTTCTGCTTGACGGTATTTTCAAAATCATAGGTCACATGGCACAGCGTACAGCCGCCGCACACGCCGAACGAAGGGCACACGGGTTCAATCCGGTGTTCCGACGGCGTTACCAGCCGTTCACAGCGTCCGACGGCGTAATTCTTGCGGGATTCCACAAGGACAACTTCGGCGGTGTCCCCGGCAACCAGTCCGGGCGTGAATACGGCCAGACGGTCGATACGGGCGAAGCCGTCGCCGTTTTCGTTGGTGTCGGTGATCGCAAGGCGGTATGGGGAGAGAGAAGTGGGATCGGTATAGTTCATGGGATCATCCTGTTCTGACGGTCGATTTTCTTCCTTTATTATAATATATTGCGTCCGATCTGTCAACTGATTTTTCAGACAACCCTTGACAATCACATGAACGTGTATTATAATATGATTATACCGAAAATTCATTATACTACCGAAGGAGATGTTTGGAATGAAATCGCTCGTTTTACTGATCCTTGCCCTTACGCTGCTGACCTCGTGTCAGTCTTTTCCCGCAGAAACCGAATCCGCCGCCGCACCGGATGTTCAAATCGAAGAAGATTCCGCAGTGGGACAGTCTCCTTATCCTGAAATTGACGAAAGTACGGAAGAATGGCTTCACGTCGGTCTGGACTACTACCGGAACGGGACGGAAGTCCGGCTCGACCCGCTGACTTACTTTACCGAAAACAGCATCGCCATTCTGTCTCTCTACAACGACTGGTTCTATATCGACAAATCCGCTGCCGACGATATTGCCGCCCTGTTTTTCCGTTTTGTGATGGATACCTACGGCTATGACGCTCTGTTTGATCTCGACAAACGAATCGAATACAAGGACGCGTATCTGAAATCCCTGTCTCCCGACCTTACTTACAGCAACAATCCGGATGTTGAAAGGCTTTTTTCGCAAATGATCTGCCGGGAAGAAGGACGTTACTTCTGTATCATCGAACTGGAAGGGAACACCTATTCCTTTGAATCTTTTGAGGACTTTAACAATGCGCCCTCCCTCGTTCATCAGATCGTCTATTATTCCACGCTCGCCAACCGTCAGATACGGGAATACATCTGCGGGATCGGGAATTACGAATCCTGTTTTGAGCCATCCAGAGAACTGCATTACTACATGAATTCCACGGGCGATACCCTTGATTCTGTGGATTCAGACACCGGCGAGATTTATGTGAATTCTTCTTTTTATCAGATGGCACCTTCGGCGGTTCATGCGCTGGGACTGGAGATTTCCGGTGAGAATACATGGCTTGCGGTCGGTCTCGGGGAGTATATCGGCAAATCCCTCGGTTTCAACGACTATGTGGATTCGCAGTATTATTCTCAGATCAAGTATGCGCTGGACGGTCTGCTCGACGGGTACACGGATATGAGTTCTACATACTACAAAGAATTGGCACCGTATTATGAAGCCATTGCCGGAAATCCGCAGAGTCTGGAGGATTTCTCCACGAAAGCCTATGTCGATGCGGTCGCCGCGCATTCCTTTGCCGCCAACAATTACAAGCCGCTTTCCGCGTTGTATCCGGTTTCCGGCGACGGTTCGGAACTGACAATCTGGCAGGCGGGTTCCTTTGTCGGATATCTTGCGGAACGGTATTCGGTCGAAACGGTGCTGGAAGCGTACGCAGAGCCGACCCGTTTTGCGGAAATTTTCGGAGAAAGCTATGCCGAACTGAACGAACAATGGAAAAACAGCATTCTGCCCTGAGCATGAAAGCGTATCGGAAGGTACGCTTTTTTTGATGAATTTCCGCCGCGATGAATATTTACAGAAAATCCACCCAAACTATAGATATCTTCTACCTGCGGAAAGGAACCGAATTTTGAAAAGTACAATCTATCAGATCAGCGATAAAAACGGCATTCACGCCCGTCCGGCCGGAGTGATCGTCCAGTGCGCCCGACGCTTTTCCTCCGACATTGCTCTCGAAGCGAACGGAAAACGCGCGGATGCCAAAAAACTGTTCTCCGTTATGCAGCTCGGTGTCCGGTGCGGCGATTCCGTGACCCTCACCGCCGAAGGAGATGACGAGGACGACGCGGTACAGGAACTGTACGACACCATGCGGAATGCGGGTTTGTAAAGGACGGTGAACGACCCATGAACATGATTTACGGAAAAGGTGCGTCCGGCGGAATCGCGGCGGGGGTACTGAAAATCATCCGGCGGAAACCGTCGGCGATTTCCGGGGAATCCTGCGCCGATGTCACGGAGGAAACCGCCCGTCTGCACGCCGCTATCGCTCAGGCGGAGGACGAACTGACGGTTCTGTACGCCGAAGCGGTGCGGAAGGTCGGCGAACGGGAAGCGGCGATTTTCGATATCCATAAAATGATGCTCGCCGACGAGGATTTTGTCACGGAGGCAGAGAACTTCATCCGGAACGAACACCGTTCGGCGAGAGCGGCGGTGCAGAAAGCCGGTGCGGCACTGGCGGAAATCTTCGGCGCGATGGAGGACGACTATATGAAAGCCCGTGCCGCCGATATTCTCGCCGTGGCGGAACGGGTGACGGACATCCTCGGCGGCGGAAGTACGGCCATTGCGGTCACGCACCCGTCCGTCATCGCGGCACACGACCTGACCCCTGCGGAAACGGTGATGCTCGACAAAACGATGGTGCTGGGTTTCGTGACGGAAGGAGGCAGTACCATGTCGCACACGGCAATCCTCGCGCGGACGATGGACATTCCGGCCGTCGTCGGCGTGGGAGAGGGACGGATTCCGGACGAATACGACGGGAGCAGAGTGGTTCTGGACGGAAGCGAAGGGGTACTGTACATCGAACCGGACGAGCATACGGAAAACCGCTATCTGACAGCGATGCGTGAAGCGGAGGACGAACGGAAGCGTCTGGAACGGTTCCGGGGAAAAACCTGCGTTCAGTCGGACGGAACAAGAATCATGGTGACGGCAAATGTGGGAAGTCTGGAGGACATCGACGAAGCCCTGCGGTGCGACGCGGAAGGAATCGGCCTGTTCCGGAGCGAATTTCTCTTCATGGGCCGAACCAGTCCGCCGACCGAAGAGGAACAGTTTGCCGTGTATAAACAGGCGGCACTGAAAATGGGCGGCAGAGAATGCGTGATCCGTACCCTCGATGCCGGTGCGGACAAACATATCCCCTATCTGACCGGCGATATGCGCGAAGCAAATCCGGCACTGGGGCTCCGCGCGGTACGACTGTGCCTTCGACAGCCGCATCTGCTGAAAACACAGTTCCGCGCTCTCTACCGCGCATCACTGTTCGGCAGCCTCTCCGCAATGATCCCGATGATCGTCCTCCCGGAGGAAATCCGGCAGGTGAGGGAAATTGCCAGAGAAGCACAGGAATCCCTGCGTGCGGAAAATACCGCGTTCGGAAAAATAAGGGTCGGCATCATGATCGAAACGCCGTCGGCCGCCATTCTGTCGGATCAGCTTGCCCCGATGACGGACTTTTTCTCCATCGGCACCAACGACCTCCTCCAGTATACCCTCGCCGCCGACCGCGAAAACGCCGACGTCGCCTACCTCACCCATACTCTTCCGGAAAGCGTCCGCCGCCTGATCCGTACTGCCTGCGCCGCCGCACGCCGCGAAGGAATTCCGGTCAGCGTCTGCGGCGAACTGGGAGCCGACCTCACGGAAACGAAATTTTTCATCGAATCCGGCGTAACAAAACTTTCGGTGACTCCGTCCGCGATCCTGAAAGTCCGCGAAAGCGTCATGCGCGAATCGTCAAGACTGATCCCGGTGAGGCAGTAGAGAAAGAGTCGGAAAAACAGAAAAATCCCCCAATACCCTTGACAGTCCCGCGCCGTTATGATACAATATTTTCGACAAATCAGAGAGGATTTTTCGTCCTCTTCCGTTGAATTTATTCAGAAAGGATTTCCCATCCGTGGGAAATGGGACTTATCATGGCTAAGAAACTCAGAGTTGGTATCATCGGCGCAGGTAATATCGCTACCTCCGCTCACCTTCCGGCATATCAGCAGCTCACCGATATCGTGGAAGTTGTTGCAATCGCCGACATCGTTCCGGAACGCGCAAAGGACGCTGCAGAAAAGTATGGCATCCCGAACTACTATGCATCCGTAGAAGAACTTCTCGCAAACGTAGACGTTGACTACATCGACATCTGCACCTGGACCGCTGCTCACGCTCCCGTATGTATCGCCGCTGCAAAGGCAGGCAAGGACATCCTCTGCGAAAAGCCGCTCGCTGCTACCCTCGAACAGGGTCTCGAAATGGAAAAGGCTGTAAAGGAAGCCGGCGTTCAGTTCATGCTCGCAGTGGTTACCCGTTACGGCGCAGAACAGCAGAAGGTTCGTGAACTCTACGCAGAAGGCGTATTCGGCGAAATCTACGCTGCAAAGACCCTTTACGTTCGCCGCAGAGGTACTCCCGGCGGCTGGTTCACCGATAAGGAACTCGCAGGCGGCGGCCCCGTTCTCGACATCGGCGTTCACGCAATCGACCGTACCTGGTACCTCATGGACAGACCGAAGCCGATCTCCGTATCCGCAGAAACCTCTTACCGCATCGGCGACTTCCAGACCAAGGGTATCTCCCGCTGGCAGCCGTTCGGCAAGGGCAAGGGCGTGTTTGACACGGAAGACTCCGCAACCGTATTCTTCCGCTTCGAAGGCGGCAAGACCATGATGGCTGAAATCGCATGGGCGATCAACGGTCCGGAATCCGCAACCACCCAGCTCTTCGGCTCCAAGGCAGGCTGCACGTTCGACCCGCTCACCATCTACACCGAAAACGAAGAAGGCTACCTCGCCGACCTCAAGCCGGAAGTCAAGGGCAACAACTACTTCGTAGAAGAAATCCGCCACTTCATCGAATGCGTAAACGAAGGCAAGACCCCGATCTCCCCGATCGACGACGCCGTTACCGTTCAGAGAATGCTCGACGGTATCTACAGAAGCGCAGAAGCTCACGCGGAAGTTAAGATTTAAGTGGATTTTTCTCGGGAAGGAACTTTTTGAAAAAAGTTCCTTCCCGAACCCATCCTCAAAAACTTTTATATTGGATAGATAGACAGAGTTGAATGCAGATTTCCCGTTATATGCGGGCTTTTTTTGTTTCAAGAGGGAATTGAGTTTGTGAAAATCCGGACTCAATTACGGCTTGATGTACTTTTTTGAAGAAATTTGGTATACTGAATGCGCAGTCACGGAGAAGGTGACGCAGAAAGGATGAAATTATGTTTGATATGCAGTACAGCGGAAAAGCCATTGCCAAAGCGCGCAGGGCGAAGAACATGACGCAGATGGAACTCGCGGACACGCTGAACATCAGTTATCAGGCGGTTTCCAACTGGGAGCGCGGGATGAGTATGCCGGATATCTCGAAACTGCCGGAACTGTCGGAGATTCTGGGGATTTCCACGGATGAAATGCTTGGGAAGAACTCCAAGGTAATCGACGATATTTTGAATAACGGGAATTTTGAAGAAGTGACCGTGGAAGAGGTCGTGGAAGCCGCGCCGCTTCTGCGTCCCGAACAGGTAGACAAGGTGGTGGAAACAATGGAAGATAAACTGAAACTGGAAGAAATTCAGTCGTTCCTGCCGTTTTTGAGCGAGGATTTTATTGATGAAATTTTTCAGCGTCTGGTGGCTGCCGGAGATACCGATTCGATGCGGTTTGTCGCGCCTTTTGCGAGTGAGGACGTTATTGACGAGTATTTCAAGACCGGCAATGCCCCCGCTTCACTGTTTCCGTTTGTAAGTAAGGATGTGCTGGATGAAGGAGCATGGAAGAAATATCGTGAGGAAGGGGTTCGGGCAATTGCGGGATATCGTCCGTTCATGAAGGAAGATTCTTTACAGAAAATTGCAGAGGAAGAATATCAGAAAAACAGCGATCTCAACGCGGTTCTTCCTCTTGCGCCGTTCTTGAGTGAAGATTATCTCGGTACACTTGCCGTGAAAGCCGTGGAAAAGGATGGAATCAAAGCCATTGTCCCGATAGCTCCGTTCATCAACACGGACGTTCTCGAAAAATACATCCGCGAAAAATATCTGTAAACGGGAAATTTTTTATTTTCGGAAAAACCTTGCAATCCGGACGGAGATATGGTATAATGACGCCAATTGTTATCAAATATTTATAATCAACACAAAGGAACTGTAATATGAGCGTTAAAATCATCGTGGACTCGGCATCGGATATCAAGGTAACCTTTGCACAGCAGCAGAATCTCGGTTTTGCACCCCTGAGAACCATCCTTGCCGGAACGGAATACCGTGACGGAATCGACATTCTCCCGGACGAATTTTTCGAAAAACTCGAAGCCAACAAGGAAGTTGCGCGTACCAGTCAGGTCAACGTCAGCGAATTTGCGGCAATGTATGAAGAAGCGGTCAATGCCGGCGACGACGTGATCGTTATCACGATTTCCAGCGGTCTTTCCGGCACTTACCAGAGCGCGGTGATCGCAGCGGCGGATTATCCCGGACGTGTGTATGTCATCGACAGCCTTTCCGCAACGGCAGGCGAGCAGGTTCTCATCGAACAGGCGATCCGGCTCCGCGATGCAGGCAAGTCGGCGGCAGACATTTTCGCGGAACTTGACGAAATGCGTAAGAAGGCACGTCTGTTCGTCCGTCTGGAAACGCTCGAATACCTCAAGCGCGGCGGACGCATCTCCAAGACTTCGGCGGCGGTCGGCGGTCTTCTGAACATCAAGCCCATCCTGACCCTCAACGGCGAGGGCAAGCTCGAAACCGTCGGCAAGGCGCGCGGCATCAACATGAGCCACAAGATGCTCAACGACAGCATCCGTTCCTGCGGCGGCATCGACTTCACCAAGCCGGTGGTTATCACTTACGCGGGCGATCTCGCGGACGGCACTGTACAGAAGTATCTCGAAGACAGCAAGGATATCTACGGCGACCACGTCGATCAGCTCACCATCGGTCAGCTCGGCTGTGTTATCGGTACCCATTCCGGCCCCGGCGCGATCGTTGTATCGTTCGTTCCCGCAGAATAAAAGGTTTCAATAGACGGTTCGATAACCGGAGAATATACTGTAGGGACACGGCGTGCCGTGTCCGCAGAAGGATCTGAACAGAGTATATTTTGTAAATAAAACGTCCGATTCAATTGGATATCCAACAAAATAACGTTTATCAAAATTGATCGACGGACACGGCACGCCGTGTCCCTACAAATAACGTATAGTTATCGAACAGGTCTAATAAAAAAAGGAAGTATCCGATGAAGATACTTCCTTTTTTGTCTGTTATTTGAGTTCTGACGGTTCCCCGATCCATCGGAGGCCGCGTCCGATCCGTCCGGGAACTTCGTCGAAATGTCCGCCCGGGTTCAGATCAAACCGTACATCCGTCCCGTACCCGCGTAAGATTTCCGCCGTACGCACCGTACAGGCTTCCACCTGTGCCATCCGGACGTTTTTCGTCTGCTTTTCCCGTTCGCCGACCGACAGGTACACCTTTTCCGGAGCATTCACCGGACGGTGTTCCTCCATGAATTCCGCGAAACCGTCGAACCACAGCGAACCCGACATGGATGCCGCACGGCTGAACACATCTGTCCGGTACAGCGTCCATACAGCGAACAGTCCGGCAAGAGAGTACCCCGCAATCCCGCGGAATTCCGGCACAAACCCAAGCATTTTCTCCGCTTCCGGAACGATTTCCAGCAGCTTGTGCAGGAATTCTTTCGCACCGCCCGCAAAATCGTCCCTTTTCCGGAAAACACGTTCCGCTTTCCAAGGGGACAAATCCCGGTTCCAGTCCGGTACTTCCACGGAAACGACCGCCGCATGGGGAAGCGCAGAAACTTCCATCGAATCATTCAGCAGATAAATCACGCTGTGTGCAGCATCGGAGGGCAGCGTTACAGTAAACTTCAGCATAGGAACAGTTCCAGCAGAAATACGATACCGCAGCACGCCGCCGCCACCTGGAACAGGCTTGCGCCGAACCACGACAGTATCATACCGACCACCAGTGCGGCAAATCCCGCGATGGGCGACTGCGTTGCCTGCGTGATTGCCGGGAACGTCATAACGGCGAGCGTGACATACGGGACATAGAACAGGAACGACTGGATAAATCGGCTTCTGATCGGCTTGCGGATCAGCGTCAGCGGAAGAACGCGGATGGCGTAGGTCACGAGAACCATGACGAGTATGTAGAGATATACATTATTTTCCATCGGTTTCGTCCTCCTTCTGCGGAATGGGGAAGAAAAGTGCCGCCGCTGCGGAAATGATGACGGTCAGCAGAATGGTCACTGTACCGCCGGACAGGTTTGCGAGGAAGGGCACAAACGTTGCGCCGTAGCTGCACGCAAAGCTGATGAGAACGAACGCGGCAACGATTCTGTTCTTCCGGGACGGCGGAACGATAATGGCGATGAACATTCCGTACAGGGCGACGCTGAGGGCACTGACGGCGCGGAGAGGGAGCAGATTTCCCATGATGACACCGAGAGCCGTCCCGACCGACCAGCAGGGGGAGGCGATCAGAATCGCACCGTAGGAATAATAGGGATCAAGGAATCCGTCGCGGCCGATGGCGATGCCGAACAGTTCGTCGGTGACATAAAATCCGACGGCAAGCCGGTGGAGAAGTCCGGTCGCGGGATGGAATTTCTGACTGAGCGCACAGCTCATGAGCAGATACCGCGCGTTGGCGATGAACATCATGAGTGCCATTTCAAGATAGCTTCCGCCGATGGAGATGATGGTAAACCCGACGTACTCCCCTGCGGACGCCGTGACGAGCAGACTGGCAAGGAATCCCTGCCATGCGGACAGTCCGGCGTTGCGCGCGGCGATCCCGAGGGAAAACGACACGGCAAAGTAGCCGAGGGCGATGGGAATCCCGTCCCGGAACCCCTGAGCGAGCGCGGTTTTCCGGGGAACGGTACGGGTATATGCGGCTGTATTCATAAGGACACCCTTCCCTTATTGCTTCATCATTTCCGCGAAATTCTTATACAGATATTCCGTGCAGGCGGAAATTTCGTGCGTGTCGGGGATAAACTGAACCGAGAACGCCGGTGTATGTTTATAACACAGTCCTTCGTTCGACCCGTCGTTGACGTTCACGAACGTTTCTTCCGCGATGTCCGGACAAATGTCCGTGACCGCGTATCCGTGATTCTGCGCCGTGATGAACAGATGCCCGGATGCCGTTTCACGAACCGGATGATTGCTTCCGCGGTGTCCGCAGGGGAGTTTTGTCACGTTCATTCCGTTTGCCATGGCGAGAAGCTGATGACCGAGGCCGACCGCCATTGTGGGGATTTTATCCGGGAGGAGAGCTTTCAACGTTTCCGTCACACCGGCACAGTCTGCGGGATTGCCGGGACCTCCGGAGACAAACAGGCCGTCCGGCGAGAGGGCTTTGATTTCTGCCGCCGTGGTGGTATGCGGCAGGACGTAGACCCTGCATCCGAGCCGGTTCAGTTCGGCAAGAACGCTGTTTGTCACGCCGAGATCGAGAAGAGCGACCGTGCAGCAGGCGTTGGCCGGTGTTTCCAGACGGATATCCTTTGCGGAAACCCGTTCGACCGCACCGGTGATACGGTATGCCCTGACTTCCTCGAGGTTCACGGAGGACGGATCGGCGGTAATCACGCCGTTCATGGTTCCGTTGTCGCGCAAAGTTTTGGTCAGCAGACGGGTGTCGATGCCGCAGATTCCGGGAATGCCGTGCTTTCTGAGGAATTCGCCGAGCGTTTCCTCACAGCGGAAATTCGACGGCGCGTCACAGAGTTCACGGACGATATATGCAGCGGGAGTGACCGTTCCGCTTTCGCAGTCGGCGGGGTTCACGCCGTAATTTCCGATCAGCGGGAAGGTCTGACAGACTGCCTGACCGGTATAGCGCGGATCGGTGAGCGTTTCCGCATAGCCGACCATCGCGGTGGAGAAGACGATTTCCGCAAGGATGTCGGCATCCGCGTCGGCACCGAAGGCTTCTCCCGCAAAGGTCATACCGTTTTCGAGAACAAGATATTTTTTCATGAGGATCGGTTCCTTTGTACATATTTATAAATCTGTATGGAATAATTATACCATACAGCCGACGGATTTTCCATACTTCATTTTTCACAATCCGCCGCACATTTTGATTTTACCCCTTGTAATGTTCTCCAAAACCGCCGCGTCCGACAAAATATTCCCCGAAACCGATTGACTTTGCCGGGTTCGCGGAGTATAATTATCCCGGCGGCCAAGGGGGTGCAGAGGGATTCTTCATGCGTCTCTGTCGCTTTTTGTAGTTATCAAGAAGGAGAAAATTATGCCTATCGTTTCCGACTACTTCGGCTGTTTGGCGTTTGACGATACCGCGATGCGGGAACGTCTTCCGCGTGAAACCTATAAATCCCTCAAGAAAACCATCGACGAATACCGGACGCTTGATATAAATGTAGCCAACATCGTTGCCAATGCCATGAAGGACTGGGCAATCGAGAAGGGTTGTACGCACTATACCCACTGGTTCCAGCCGCTGACCGGCGTGACGGCGGAAAAACACGACAGTTTTATCTCCCCCATCGAGGGCGGCAAGGTCATCATGGAATTCTCTGGCAAGGAGCTTGTCCGCGGGGAACCCGACGCTTCCAGCTTCCCGTCCGGGGGCTTGCGCGCGACGTTTGAAGCCCGCGGCTATACCGCATGGGACCCGACCTCCTACGCCTTCATCAAGGACGGCACACTCTGCATTCCGACGGCGTTCTGCTCCTACGGCGGCGAGGCTCTGGACAAAAAGACCCCGCTTCTCCGCTCCATGGAAGCCATCAACGAACAGTCTCTCCGGATTCTGAAGCTGTTCGATCCGCATACGACTGTAAAATGCGTCCGTGCGTGCGTCGGCCCGGAACAGGAATACTTCCTGATTCCGCAGGAAATGTACGAAGCGCGCCCCGACCTGATTTTCACCGGACGTACCCTGTTCGGCGGAAAGCCTCCGAAATGTCAGGAGCTCGACGACCACTATTTCGGCGCGATCAAGCCGCGTGTACAGGCGTTCATGCGCGAAGTCGATACGGAGCTGTGGAAACTCGGCGTTCTTGCCAAGACCGAGCACAACGAAGCCGCTCCCGCGCAGCATGAACTGGCACCGATCTACAGCCGTGCCAACATTGCAACCGACCACAACCAGATCACCATGGAAATCATGCAGACCGTGGCAAAGCGTCACGGACTGGTATGTCTGCTCCATGAAAAGCCGTTTGCGGGCGTAACCGGCTCCGGTAAGCACAACAACTGGTCGATCGCCACCAACACCGGAATCAATCTGCTGACTCCGGGTGAAACGCCCTACGAAAATGCACAGTTCCTGCTGTTCCTCTGCGCTGTCATCAAGGCAGTGGACGAATATCAGGATCTCCTCCGCATCAGCGCGGCAACGGCTGGAAACGACCACCGTCTCGGCGCGCACGAAGCACCTCCGGCGGTCATCTCGATCTTCCTCGGCGACGAACTGTCTGCCGTGATCGACGCGCTGGAAACCGATACCCATTATGACCCGAAGGAATCCACCCAGCTCAAGCTCGGCGTGGACGTACTGCCGCGTCTCCCGAAGGACAACACCGACCGGAACCGTACCTCACCGTTTGCCTTCACGGGGAACAAGTTTGAATTCCGCATGGTCGGCTCGTCGAACTCCATTGCCGACAGCAATATCGTGCTGAATACCGCCGTTGCGGAATCGCTCCGTCAGTTTGCGGATGTTCTGGAACGTGCGGAAGACTTCCGGATCGAGCTGAACCACCTCATCCGTGACACAATCCGCCGCCACAAGCGCATTATTTTCAACGGCAACGGCTACGACGATGCGTGGATCAGGGAAGCGACGGAAGAACGCGGTCTGCTGAACCTCCGCACCACTCCGGACGCAATGCCGTATTTCCTTGCGGCGAAGAACGTCCGTCTGTTCGCAACGCACCGCGTGTATACCGAAAAGGAAATGAAGTCGCGGTATGAAATCATCCTCGAAAACTACTGCAAGACCATCCGCATCGAAGCGGCGACTATGGTCGATATGGTGTACAAGCAGATTCTTCCGGCAATCAGTGCCTACACGAAGGAAATCGCCGAAACGGGTGCCGCAAAGAAAGCCCTGTTCGACGGCATGGACACCTCCTATGAAGTCGAAACGGCGCGTACGCTGTCCGGTCTGACGACCGCGATTGCGGGAAGCGTCCGGAAACTCGAAGAAGAACTGGCGGGTCTGGATGAAATCACCGACGTGACGAACCTGGCATTCACCATCAAGGACCGTGTGATCGCCGCCATGAATGAACTCCGCGCGTCCGTCGATGCGGCAGAACATATCACCGCTGCGAAATACTGGCCCTACCCGACCTACAGCGAACTGCTGTTCGGCGTACGGTAAGACAATACAACCGCATAAAAGAAATAGGGGAAGCCTGTCGGAAAGGCTTCCCCGTTTTGTTTTGAGGCAGGATTGCCGTCGGGAAGAAGAAGGAAAAAACGGGAATTTTCTTTGCCTGTGTACTTTTATACAGAAATGTGTTATAATTATTATATTAACGTGAGTTCGATGAAATAAAATTTGATAGGAAAACTATCAAAATCGTAGGGCGGGGGCTTGTCTCCCGCCGGAACGAACAGTTTGAATTTCTTCACGGCGGGAGACAAGCCCCCGCCCTACGGTGTGTTCGTCAACCTGTTGGAATTTCTATCGAACTCACGTTATATTAATGAAAAATATCGTCACCAAGGAGAGACAGTTTCATGGTATCCAAGGATAAAGTCAAACGTTTTGACTTCAAGAAGAAGCCCCACAGACCCTATTTTCTGATGTACGCCGCAAAGTACATCATCAGCTTCCCCGATCTGAAAAAACGCGGCGCGGTCATCCGCAAAAGCGACGATATGAAGGAACTGGAAGGGAAGCCGTACCTCCTTCTGGTCACACATTCCTCCCTCGTTGACCTCAACCTCATGCTGAAGGCGACCCATCCCTATCCGGTCAACAACGTCATGACGCTGGAAGGGTTCAATACCTATACAGCGCCCCTCATGCGGCATCTCGGAGTTCTCGGCAAGCGGAAGTTCGTCACGGACATCAATCTCATCCGCAATATGAAATATTGCCTGCACGAACTGAAGACGATTTTTGTCCTGTTCCCCGAAACACGGTATTCCCTCGACGGATGCACCTCCTACCTTCCCGATTCGCTCGGCGGACTGGTGCGGATGATGAACGTCCCCGTCGCCGTTATGCGGATTCACGGGAATTTCGTGACCTCGCCCCAGTGGAACCACAAAAACAAGGGGATCCGGGTCGAAGCGGATCTGTTCCCGATCGTGAAGCCGGACGAAATCAAGGCGGTGTCCGCCGATGAGGTCATGTCCCGTATCCGCGAGGCGTTCGCTTATGACGACTACCGCTGGCAGCTCGACAACAACGTCGTGATCGACCATCCCGACCGCGCAAACGGTCTGCACTGCCTGCTGTACAAATGCCCGGCGTGCGGAGAAGAACACCGGATGAACTCCGGCGGATGTGAGCTGTGGTGTGAGGCCTGCGGCAAACGCTGGCGGCAGAACGAATACGGACAGCTGGAAGCATTGTCCGGCGAAACGGAATTCCCGCACATCCCCGACTGGAGCAACTGGGAACGCGAGTGCGTCCGGCGTGAAATCGAGGACGGAACGTATTATTTCGAGGACGATGTACAGGTGCAGACCCTGCCGAACTGGACGAAATTCTACAAGCATGGTATGGGTAAGCTGATCCAGACCCCGGAAGGAACCCGCATCGAATGCAAGGCTTACGGCGAGGACACCGTTGTCGTCAAAGCACCGCTGGATATGTACAGTATGCACGTCGAATACGACTATCTCGGACGCGGCGACTGCGTGGATATATCGACGAACGACGAAAGCTACTGGCTGTACCTGACCAAGCGTGACGCAATCACCAAACTCAGTTTTGCAACGGAAGAAATCTATAAAAAAGCATACGCTAACGCCAATTTTGCCAAGAGAACGAAATAACAGGAGGTTTTCCATGAATCCGAGAAAAGCCCAGATTTACGCATCCCTTGAACGGATGACGGCGGCAAACCGTGCCGCTCAGGATGCGCTGACCCGCGAAGCATCCCTCACCGATTACGTTTCCCATGTCCGCACCGGAATGCAGGACGACACGGAAATCCGTATCTGGACGGACGCTTTCCGCGCCGCGCTTGCCGAAAACGAAATTGTCCGCATTCCCGCGTCGGCGGAACCGTATTATGTGGACGATTCTATCACGATCCCCTCGAACCGCCGCATTTTTGCCGAAGACGGTGCGGTCATCCGGCAGATGAAAGGCGTGCGCGTCCTGATGTTCCGCAACGAACATACCGCAGACGGTACCCACGCGCCGATCGCTGCGGATGTCCGTGACTGCAACATTGCCATCTGCGGCGGCCGCTGGGAGGAATCCAACACCGGACGCGCCGGTTACGGACGAACCGGGATGTACGACATGGAGCGCAGCTTCTACGGTGTTTCGACCTGTATGTTCTTCAACAACATGGACGGTCTGACCCTGACTGACCTGACGTTTGTCCATACCGCCGGATTCTCTGTCCAGATGGGCGATATCACGAATGTTCTGATTGACAACATCACTTTTGTCGAGTGCTTCGCGGACGGTCTGCATATCAACGGCAATACCGAAAACGTCCGCATCACGAATGTGCGCGGTCAGGTCGGGGACGACCTCGTCGCGCTGAATATGTACGACTGGCAGAACTCCTCCGTGGATTTCGGCCCGATGAAGACCGTCCTGTGCGAAAATCTCGACCTGTCGGCGGACAGTCACTATAAGGCGATGCGGATCGAGCCTGGCGTTTACTATTATGACGACAATTCGTCCGTGGACTGCGGCTTGTACGACGCGATTATCAAAAATGTGCGCGGCATCAATACGTTCAAGCTGTACTACCAGACGCCGGCATACCGGATCATCGGCGGCGAACCCGAACGCGGCGGTCCCGGGAGCGGCGATTATCTGTTCTTCGAGGACATCAAAATTGACCTCAACGCCCCGATCGACGGTTTCCGCGAATACACGGAGTCCGACCCCGTGCGCGGAGCGTTCGCGGGCTTTGAATTCGGCGCAAACATCGGACATCTGTTCTTCGAGAACATCGACCTGACGCTGTACCCGGAAAAATATCCGTATTCGTACCTGTTCTGTGTGGGACCGAAATCCTGCGTGACAGGAAACGGGACGGTAGAAGTGTTTGACCCGTACGTTTCCTGTGAGGTCGGTACGGTCGAACTGACGGATATCCGCGTGAACGGCGTACAGCCGGACGATATCGCGCCGTATATCCGCGCGGTCACGTTCGACAACATCAACAACGACAACCGTTCCACCGGCAGCGGCACAATTGCGAACGTTGTCTATCACAAGTAAGGAGGGGACGCTGTGTCTGAACCGATTCTGACCTGTTCCGGAGCCGTGATCGGTCACGACGGACGTGCGGTCTGCCGGAATCTCAATTTTACCCTGAACACGGGGGACTGCCTCTGCATCGTCGGCGGAAGCGGCAGCGGAAAAAGCACGCTCCTGCGCGTGATGCTGGGGAACGAACTGCCGATGGAAGGGACGATCACCTACGGCGACGGCATGACGAAAAACGACATCGGCTGTCTGCCGCAGACGCAGGTTGTCCAGCGGGATAATTACTCGAATTCGACGGTGCGCGATGTGGTGATGGCGGGCTGTCTGCGGCGCGGATGGATGCCATTTTTCACAAAGCATGATAAACAGATCGTGTCGGAACGCCTGCATCTTGTGGGGATTGCGGACATCGAAAAGCGGAAATTCGCCGGTCTGTCCGGCGGGATGAAGCAGAAAGTCCTGCTGGCGCGCGCCTTGTGTGCGGCAAAACGTCTGCTTCTGCTGGACGATCCGGTTCACGGTCTCGACAAAACATCGGCGGACGAAATGTACGATCTGATTGAGACGATCTGCATGGCGGGAATGCCGGTGGCAATGGTGTCGGACGACATTCCGGCGGTACTGCGGCTGGCAACGCACATCCTGCACCTCAGCAGCGGCGGAGAACCGCGTTTCTTCGGAACAAAAGAGGACTATCTCCGGTCATATGAAGGAAAGCTGTTTGAAGCCGGCGTGATTCTGTGAGAGAGAATTCGATGGAACTTACAACGAAACGCCTGCTTCTGCGCCCATGGAAGGAAACCGATGCGGATGCCCTGTATGAAATCGGACGTGACCCATCGGTGAAGTCTGCGGGATGGGAGGTCTATACCTCTCCGGAACAGGCGGCATCCGACATCGGGGTGTGGAAAACACTGGACGACACATGGGCAGTCGTGCGGCGAGATATCGATAACGTGGTCGGATGGATCGTTCTGGAGGACTGCGGCCGCGACGAACGCTACCGCGAGATGGAATTCGTGATTGCCGCCGGACAGTCCGGACAGGGCTTTGCGACCGAAGCGGCGATAGCGGTACTGCGGTATGCGTTTGATGTGCTGGATATGAGCGCGGTTGCGATCTGTCATTACCCGGACAACCATGCGTCCCGCCGCGTGATCGAAAAATGCGGCTTCACCTATGAGGGAACCCTGCGGCGGTACAGCCGTCATCTGACGGACAGCGTGCGCTATTCCATGCTGAAAGAAGAATGGGATGCACGGATGCTTGGTTGATTTTTTTTGTTAATATATTGACATTTAATCTGAAATTTATTATAATAACACAATAGACCAAAATCCATTTATATTCCGCAAAAATTTATTATTTGTAAAGGAAACTCTATGAAAAAGAAAATCATCACCATGCTGCTGGCAATGCTGATCCTTCTCCAGACGGTCGCGTGTGCCGAAAGCAGTGAAAATCCGGACGATGTTTCCGCAGATCCCGCTGTAACCACAACGGACGTCGGCGCATCCGAAGAAGCCGCAGCCGAAACCGAACCGGAAGACAGCATCGAATCCGTTATCGCACAGTTCAGCGACCGTGATTACGAAGGTTACAGTTTCCGCATCCTCGACCGCGGAGATACTTACTGGGGTACCGTTGATGTCATAGCAGAAGAAATGACCGGTGAAGCGATCAATGACGGTGTTCTCGAACGCAACAACCTTCTCGAGGAAAAACTCAATGTTGTTGTTGTCGAACAGCGCGAAGGTTCTCCCGTAAACACGATGAAAACCGCCGTTGCCGCACAGTCCGATGACTTTGATGTTGTTACCGACGGTCTCAAACCTCTTGCCGGAACCGTTTCCGGCGGCAATCTGCGCGACTTCCGCGAGATCGGCGAAGTCAAGATGGATCAGAAGTGGTGGGACCAGCATCTGATTTCCGGGATGTCCGTTGCGAACAAAGTCTTTTTCATGACCGGCGACATTTCCATCATGGATAACTACGGTACATGGTGCATGATGTTCAATAAGGGTATCCTGAACGACAATGCTCTGGAAAATCCGTATGACCTCGTTCATGAAGGCAAGTGGACAATCGACAAACTCGGCGAAATGTCCCTGGCAACAACCGTAGACCTCAACGGTGACGGCAAATGGACGGCAGATGACCAGTATGGATTTATCAGCGAAAGTTACAATACATACGGTCTGTACATCTGCTTCGGCGAAAAGATCACCGACAAGGACGAAAATGACCTTCCCGTTTTCGTGTACAATGAAGAAAGTGCGATCAACTCGATTATCAAGTCTCTGGAAGTCCAGTATTCCAACGGCTGCAACATGGGTCTGTTCTCCGGACTTTCCCGTGAAGCACAGTTCCAGGCAGGCGGCGGTCTGTTCTACTTTGCGGGTATGATTAATATCACCGCATTCCGTGACAGCGAAACCGACTTCGGTATCATTCCCGCACCGAAGTACAACGAAGAACAGGAACAGTATTATTCCACCTACAGCCCGGAAAATATGACGGCGTACTCGATTCCCGTGACCGTGGCCGATATCGCGCGTACTGGCGATATTCTCGAAGCGATGGCAGCATTCTCCGCATATACGCTGACCCCGGCTTACTATGACAAGACTCTCATGGGCAAGTCCGTGCGTGACGCGGAATCCGAACCGATGATCGAACTCATTCTGAACAGCCGTAACTTTGACCTTGGTTCCATTTTCGACTGGGGCGGAACCGCTTCGGCTGTACGCAGTATGTCCGATCCCAATACGGTGGCCTCCACTCTCAAGAAACTCGACAAGGCCGCTGAAAAGACGATGACCAGATTCCTTGACAGCCTCGAAATCGACGGCTGAGATAAGAACAACAAAGTCGGATGTGATCCCGAACGATCTGCATCCGACTTTGTCTATTTTATATCTGTTTTTTTATATAAAGAGGTTTTCGGAAGGGGTGTCCCACGAAAAAACTCTTTACTTCGCGTCCGCCTTGGAGAGCATCGTATTCACGATGATCCCGAGAATCAGCGCGGTTGCAATGGCAGTGATGGTGATCTGACCAAAGTTGAGGGTAAGGCCGCCGATACCGCAGATGAGGATGGTCGAAACCACAAACAGGTTACGGTTCTGTTCCAGGTCAACGTTCTTGATCATCTTCAGACCGGAAACGGAGATGAAGCCGTACAGCGCAATACAGATACCGCCCATGACGCACGGCGGGATCGAGTCAACGATCGCTACGAACGGAGAGAGGAACGCGATCAGAAGCGCACCGACAGCGGCAGTGAAAATCGTAACGACGGACGCATTGCCGGTGATTGCTACACACGCAACGGATTCGCCGTAGGTGGTGTTCGGGCAGCCGCCGAAGAACGCGCCGACCATGGAGCCGACACCGTCACCGAGAAGGGTACGGGACAGACCCGGGTCTTCGAGAAGGTCCTTTTCAATGATGGACGAAATGTTCTTGTGGTCGGCGATGTGTTCCGCGAAGACAACGAACGCAACCGGAATATACGCTGCTGCGAGAGTGCCGATGTACTGTCCGGACAGTTCGCCGAACGCACCGAACGCTTTGATGAAGGTGAAGTTCGGAATGGTAAAGAACGTGGAGAGGGCAACCTTGCCGTCCACGAGAAGGTTCGAGAAGTAGGAGAAATCGATGATCTTGAGCGCGTCGATGCCTGCTGCAAAACCGATGATGGTGAACAGCGCGGATACTGCATACCCTGCGCCGATACCGATGATGAACGGGATCAGACGGGCGGTTTTCTTGCCGAAGGTGGAAGCGAGAATCGTTGCGAACAGGGTAACGACCGCGCAGAGAACGCAGACGAGGGGACTTGCCGTGACAACACCGTCCACATACACTTCACCGGTCTGTGCGTCGCCGATGGCGTTTCCTGCGAGGGAAAGACCGATAATGGCAACGGTCGGGCCGATAACGACGGGGGGCATCAGCTTGTTGATCCAGTTTACGCCGACCTTCTTGACAACAAGGGCAATGATGACGTAAACGAGACCGGCCATGACTGCACCGATAATCAGTCCGAGATAGCCGAGACCGATCGTGGAAGCACCGGCAAAGGCCGCGAACATGGAGTTGATGAAGGCGAAGGAGGAACCGAGGAAAACGGGGCTCTTCCGCTGGGTGAAGAAGAGGTAAACGAGAGTACCGCAGCCTGCGCCGAACAGAGCGGCCGCAGGGCTCATTTCGTTGCCGATGATGACGGGAACAACGAGGGTCGCCGCCATGATGGCGAGAAGCTGCTGGATGGCGAGAACGATCAGCTGACCGAGCTTCGGCTTGTCACTGGGTTGATAGACGAGTTTCATAAGACCTCCAGACGATCTGTATTGAATTTTGCATCCGTAAACCTCCGCCTGCATGAAAAAAACGTCCTACCAACGAAACGGTAAGACGATAAAATTCCGACCTTGCCGATCCGGCTGCGGATTCATGCGGAGGAAGTTCGCTTTTGATGTCGGTTCAGTATATCATATTTCGACACAGTTTGTCAATAGAAATTTCACGAAAAATATTTTTCTTTGGATTTCGCCGGATATCCCTTGCAAAACCTCCGGCGATGGTATACAATAAAGTAAGAATTTCTATAAGCGGAACCCAAAAACCGGTTCTATTTCAATAAACATGGTTTTACACCACGGCTGTTACTACTGAACGAACAATTCAGACAGATTTGCACAGACTTTGTCTCTTCCGAACGCCCTGAATGCGGGCAAACCGCTGTCTGTCCGAGTTACGAAGTAACTCGAGCCCTCAAGACCGAGTCCCCCGAACGATTTACTGGGCGGGGTGATTCACAAGAGGGCTTCGCCGGAGTTCACGGAGTGAAACTCCGGAAGCCCTCTTGTGCGCCGTCCGCGCAGGACGAGAAAAAGTCTGCACTATCAAACCGTCTGTAAAATTAACTACATTACTTATTATATTAAGGAGGATTCTATGAAAAAACTGCTCACCGGCTGCGCCTACCACGGCAACCGGATGCTCCACCACGCGCAGGCTGACCTGCGTGACATGGCGGACAACCACATGAATCTCGTCGTCCATATGTTCTCCCATACCGACTGGGACCGCCACTGCCGGGTGATGAAGGACATGGTCGAAATCTCCGAAGAAGCCGGACTGGAGGTCTGGGTGGATAACTGGGGTCTCGGCGGCCCTCCCGGCGATAAGTCCCACTTTCTCGCGCTCCATCCGGAAGCGCACCAGATTTTCTCCAACGGCGAAATGGCTCCGACCCGCGCGTGCCTGAACGCTCCTTCCTTCCGCGCATTCGTGAAGGAGTGGATCGACGCGGTCGCCTACATCGGCGGAAAAACGATTTTCTGGGACGAACCGCATCTTCCGATGGGCAAGGACGGCGTGTATTCCTGTACCTGCCCCGTCTGCCGTGCAAAGTTTGAGGCGAAATACGGCCGCCCGATGCCCGAAATCATGGACGCGGACGCGGAAGAATTCCGTACGGCGACGATTGTCGATTATTTCGAGGACATCTGCGGTTACGCGGCATCCAAGGGCATCAAAAATACCGTCTGCGTTATGCTGAGCGACAACATCGGGATCAATCTGGCAACCATCGGTCGTCTCGGGGCGATTCCGACGCTGGATAACATCGGTTCCGACCCGTACTGGGGCTATTCGGGCGTGAATCCCTACGAATTCGTCTACAACGGAACCCGCCGCAATCTGGAAGTCGCCGAACAGTTCGGCAAGGATCACAACATCTGGATTCAGGCGTACAATACGCCGCGCGGTATGGAAGAAGAAATCGTTCAGGCGACGGAAGCGGCATACGACGCGGGTGCAAGAACCATCATCGCGTGGGGCTACTATGGCAGCATTTCCAATGATTATTCCGCGAAGAACCCGTACCTCGTCCGCGCGAAGCTGAATCAGGCGTTCGCCCGCATCTGGGACTGGGAACGCGACCGGATTCTGGCGGAAAACCGCGCGAAGTACCGGAAATAATGAGAATTTTGGCGGGAATAAGGGTGCTTATGACATTGCTTCCGTGAAATATGAACATTGTTTTTGAGAGAAAGCTGTGTTATAATTACCATATCTAAGAATTTTGCGCATAAATCGAAGGAGTATTTTTTCATGAAAAGAAAATCTCTTGCTTTTCTGCTTGCTCTCCTGATGCTCGGTGCAACCGCGTGCGGTGAACCCGCTGCGGACACAACCGGCGATTCTCAGGCGAATGCAGACGCTCTTACCGAAGAAGTGGTCGAAACCGAGCCGGAAGACACGTCCGTCAAGACCGCTCTGCCGGACGATCTCGACTTTGCAGGCGCGTCCTACCGCATCCACAACGTCGAAAGCACGTCTTATTATGACACCCTCGTTGCGTTTGAACAGATCGGCGACAATCTGAACGACGCAATTTATCTGCGCGACCAGAAGCTGATGCAGGATCTCAACTTCAAGTTTGAAGAAACCGTCGGCAATCCGGACGCTCACGGTGCGCTGGTTCAGGAAACCAGAAGCATGATTATGGCCGGCGACGATTCCTTTGACCAGTACGTTCTCGTGGACTGGTCGGGCTATACGCTCGCACAGGAAGGGTATGCCATCCCCGTGACGACTCTTCCGTACATCGACGTGACCCGTGAGTACTGGTCGCAGTCCATTCACGAGGATATGTCCATCCGCGGCAAGCTGTATTTCGCGTTCGGCGACCACAACCTGTCCACTTACGACAGCGTCAACGTCCTGCTGTACAACAAGGCAATGTCCGTTGACCTGAATCTGGAAGACCACTACGGAACCGTTCTCGAAGGCACATGGACACTCGACAAGATGCAGTCCAATATGCAGCTCGCAGTCAACGACGTGGACGGCAACGGCGTATGGGATGAAAACGACCGCTACGGTATTACCTCGCACTCCAAGCAGGTTCTTCCGGTATTCTGGGTAGCGTCCGATATGCGTACCATTGAAAAGAACGAAGAAGACGTTCCGGTCTTCTCGCTCGGTTCCAACGAAAAGTTTGCGACTATGTACGAACGTGTACTGAACATGATGCACAATGACCACCTGCTGTTCATGTCCGACGGTTTCCCGGACTATGCGAACAACACGCTGTTTATCGGCGGCGGTGCACTGTACAATATTGTCCGCGTGGCATTCCTCCACTATTACCGCGACATGGACATCGACTACGGCATCATCCCATACCCGAAGTGGGACGAAGCGCAGGAACAGTACTGCAGCCGTACCGAAGGCGCGTTCATCCACATTTACCCGACCACGCTGACCCAGACCGAACTGGCAGGCGCAGTCACGGAAGCAATGGCGTGCGCGTCCCTGAACGAAGTCATCCCGGTTTACTATGATGTTGTCCTCAAGAGCAAGTATACCCGTGACGCAAACTCCACGGCGATGCTTGACCTGATCTACGGCAACCGCTTCTACGACCTCGGCGACACGCTGTTCTGCGGCACGATCCGCGACGGTGTCTTTGCCGGCAAGTTCAAGAACAACGACATGAACCTCCAGAGCACGCTGAAGTCTCTGACCAAGGTAGCGGAACGCACGATCCAGAAGTACGTCGAAGCGTTCGACGCACTGGAACAGCCGTAAGGATTTTTCCGTCTGCAAAATACCGTATCTCCGTTTTCGGATGGGGATACGGTATTTTTGTATTGATTATTCCGTGTGGGTATGATATAATATGGATATAATTCGTATACTGAATCATTTTTACGGGAGGAAACGTGAACAAAATTATCCGATCCGCACTGGCGGCGATGTCGAAGTACGATATTGACCTGAAAAACAATTACGAGCAGACCAGACAGTTTCAGCACGCGACCCGACCGTATGTCAAAAAAATCACTTGCAATCACATGGACCGCATTCTGCATCTGGAAGGACGCGATCTCCTCGTCCGCGCGTTTTCGCACACCGGACGGGTGGAGCCGCTTCTGATTTTCTTCCACGGCGGCGGATTTGTCACCGGCGATTTCGACAGCTACAGCAACATCTGCGCGTCGCTCTCGGAGGAACTGGGGCGGAAGGTGCTGTCTGTGGATTACCGTCTGGCACCGGAGCATAAATTTCCCGCCGGTCCCGAGGACTGTTACGCGGCGGCGCAGGAGATTCTTCGGCACTGTGAGGACTGGTATCAGGCAGACCCCGCCGATGTGATCCTGATCGGGGACAGTGCGGGGGCGACGCTCTCCTGCGTGGTGTCCATGATGGCGCGCGACCGGGGCGGAATCCTGCCGAAGAAGCAGATTCTGATTTATCCCGCCGCATGGTGCGATTACGGAGACGATACGCCGTTTCCGTCGGTGCGTGAGAATGGGACGGAATATCTTCTCACGCAGAAGCAGCTGATTGATTACATGGAACTGTACGCGTCCTGTCCGGAAGATCGGGAGAACCCGTATTTTGCGCCGCTCCGGCACACGGATTTCTCCGGACTGCCCGATACGCTTGTGGTCACGATGGAGTACGACCCTCTGCGGGACGAAGGCGAGGCACTGGCAAAGCGGCTGAAAGAGCACGGAACCCATGTCCGGGCGCACCGGATCAAAAACGGCATTCACGGGATGATCGCGCTCCCGCCGTCCGCACCGCTGACCCGCGAAATCTACAAATATATTACGGAATTTATAACGGAAGTCGATTATGTGGAAAACAAAAGAAGCAAAGTGGAAACGCCTCGATAACGCGGCGAAAATCTTTCCGGCACTTGCCGGTCAGGAGGACAGCGAAGTCTTCCGCATTGCCTGCGCTCTGCATGAGGATGTCGATCCGGAACTGCTGCAGGCGGCGGTGGACGCGGCGGTAGAGGAACATCCGTCCTTTACCGATATCATCCGTGCGGGAGTGTTCTGGTACTATCTGGAAAACACCGACCTGCGTCCGAAGGTGCATGAGGAGAAGGACTCCCCGCTTCAGCCGCTGTACGACGAAAGGGATCGCCTGCTGATCGACATATCGTACTACCGGAAACGGATCAATTTTGAAATCTTCCATGCAATCGCGGACGGTACGGGTGCGATGATTTTCTTCCGGACGATTCTGGCAAATTATCTGGCACTGGCGCATCCGGAGGAACTGCGGGACATCCGCATCGAACGGTACGACTCCACGGATCGTGAGAAGGAAGCGGACGGCTTCACGGAATATTTCGAGCCGAAGAAGGGAAGCAGCACGAATTTTGAATTTCTCGGTTCGCGCACGAATAAGATCAAGGTGTACCAGTTCCGGGAAAGCCGGACGCCGGACTGCCGCCAGTTGGTGACGGAAGGGGAAACCTCGGTCGCGGCGGTCAAGAAGGCGGCGAAGGCAGAAGGCGCAACGATCACGGAATTCATCTGCGCGATTCTGATCCAGAGCATCCATTCGGCGATGCCCCGGAGCGAATACCGGAAGACAATCAGCATCGCGGTACCGGTGAATCTGCGGAATTACTTCCATACAAACACGATGCGGAATTTCTTCGGCATGATCGAGATCCGGTACAATTTCAGCACGGAAGGCCCGCACGAGTTGAACGATATTATCCGGTCGGTGCGGAAATCCTTCGCGGAAGAGCTGACGCGGGAGAACATGGAGCAGAAAATCGCGTCGCAGGTGAAGATGGAGCGTCATCCGATCGTGCGGGTATGTCCGCGCTTCCTGAAGGACTGGATCATGGTCACGCTGCAGGGCGTTTCAATGAAGCGTCGGACGATGTGTCTGTCGAACGTGGGACGGATCGAGCTTCAGCCGGAGCTGGCGCAGTACATCCGGAACTTCGACCTGTTCAACAGCAGTTCGAAACGGCAGGTATGTATGTGTTCGTTCGGGGACAGCATGGTGATCTCGTTCTCGGGCGTACTGGCGGAGCATGACGTGGAACGCGCGTTTTTCCGCAGTCTGGCGAAATATGACGAAAACCTGACAATTTCGACGAATTATTCGGCGAAGGAGTTCTGACCCGGACAGAAAAAACAAGGAGTAAACGGAAATGATAAGACAACGATGCTCCTCGTGCGGCGTGAAGCTCACGGGAGAACGGCGCGCCTGCCCCCTCTGCGGGCGGAAGCTCGAGGACGGCGGAAAAATCACGGAGGAATCCTACGAAATTTTTCCGCAGGTGCCCGTGAAATTTACCTACGATCTGATTTTCAAGATCACGACCTTCGTCGGGATTCTGGCAATCCTCGTTATCAATATCATCAATTATGTGTTCATCCCGCATCTGGCGATCTATCTGCCGCTGACGCTCGGCGTGATCTGCGCGTGGACGATCATCAATGTCGGCTTTGTGCAGAGAAAAAATATCCCGAAAAATATCATGTACGAAGCGGTGATTGTGGTGCTGCTGTGCATCCTGTGGGACAAGGCGAATGACTGGCGCGGATGGAGTACCGGCTATGTGCTTCCGGTCGTCTCGGCGTCGCTGTGCGTGTTCTATTTCGTCATGGGGATCGCCGACCGCCGCCGTCCGACAACGTATGCGGGATACTTCATGATAAGCATCATCGGGATCGCTGTTACGGCGGTGCTGATGTTCCTCGGCTTCTTTGAAGGAACGGTCGCGCAGTATTTTGCCGTGATCGCCGTCGGTGTCGGACTGACGCTTCTGATTGCCCAGATCGTCTTCCGCGGCCGCAGTTTCTTCTCGGAAGTCTACCGGTGGATTCATATGTGAGTGAAGAGAGAAGAGGGAAAAGAGAAGAGAAAAGGAAGATTTATTACACGCGTGCGTGTAATAAATCAACAATTTCTTTTCACTGTTCACTTTTCTCTTGCTTTTTTTCGTACATTATGGTATAATTTTCACATAAACTTTTGTATTATCTGACTTTACGGAGGGGTTCCATGAAATGTCCGAACTGTTCCTCGACGAAGAGCCGCGTGATCGACTCGCGTCCGGTGGATGAAAACAACAGCATCCGGCGGCGGCGTGAATGTCTGTCGTGTCACCTTCGCTTCTCGACCTACGAGATCATCGACGTGCTGAATCCGATCGTCATCAAGAAGGACGGTTCCCGCGAACTGTTCGACCGGAACAAGCTGCTCGGCGGTCTGATGAAGGCGTGTCACAAGCGTCCTGCGGATGCCAACATTGTCTGCGAGGAAGTGGAGGCGACGATCCAGAGCCTGATGCAGCCGGAAATTTCGTCCACGAAGATCGGCGAGATTGCGATGGACAAGCTCAAGCAGCTGGATGCCGTGGCGTATGTCCGCTATGCGTCGGTGCATCGGGAATTCAAGGATATTGATACGTTCTTGCAGGAATTGGAAAGTTTGAAGAAAGAAAAGGAATGACGTTATGTTTTTATATATTGTAAGACACGGACAGCCATACTATTCTCCGGTGGAGAAGCTGACCGAAAAGGGCTGGAAGCAGGCGCGTGCGATTGCGCCCCGGATGGTACAGAGCGGCATTACGAAAATCTACGCTTCGCCGATGCGCCGTGCGTATGAAACGGCTCTGCCGACGGCGCGTGCGCTCGGTCTGGACATTACGGTAGAGCCGTGGACGAGCGAAAATCTGGCATGGTCGCGGTTTGCGAAGCAGCTTCCGAACGGGCGGCAGACGTGGGTCTGGAATTCGGACGACGTCGGTTCGTTCGTGCGCGGGGACAACCACGACGCGGGCGAAAAATGGTACGAAATCGAAGCAATGAAGGATATCCTGAACGGCAGGGACGGCTATGCGGAGCTTCAGAAGGAATCCGACGAATTCCTTGCGCGGCATGGGTATGTCCGGGAAGGGAACGAATACCGGATCGAACGTCCGAACGACGAACGCATCGCGGTGTTCTGCCATCAGGGATTCGGTCTGTCGTGGCTGTCGCACCTGCTGCGGATTCCGCCGAACATTTTCTGGACGGAATTCGACATCACGCACACCGGCTGCACGGTTCTCCAGTTTGCGAACCACGCGAACGGCTACACGGTGCCGAAATGCCTGCACCTGTCGGATATGTCCCACATCTTCGCGGACGACGAATGTGAATTCAAATACCACACAAGTTTTCAGATATAAAAGAAAAGAGAGGGCTGGAAAAATTTCCGCCTTCTCTTTTGTATTTTGCTGTCCGAAATCTGCATCTCACGGAAATCCGCTTGATTCGCCGATTTTGGTATGCTATACTGTGTCTGCAAGAACACAAAAGGAGGTGTGAATGTGAAAATCATCATTCAGCAGGACGATTCCGTCTCCGAGACCGAGATCACCGTGCGGTGCCGCCGGATTGATCCGGAAATCGAACAGATTTTATCGGCAATTTCTCTGATCGGCAATACCGTTGCCGGGATTCGCGGGGACGAAACCTGTTTTATTCCGCTGAAGGATATCCTGTATTTTGAGTCGGTCGAGAACAAGGTGTTCTTTTATACCGACGGAGAGACCTACGAAACGACCGTGAAGCTGTACCAGCTGGAAGAAAAGCTGCGGAACACCAAATTTGCGCGGATATCCAAATCGGTCATCGCCAATCTGGACAGATTCCACAGCATCAAGCCCGAGAAAAACAGCCGCCTGATCGCCACGCTCGTGAACGGGGAACGGCTGATGGTGTCGCGGCAGTACATCGGGGAAATCAAGAAGAAACTGGGGGTATGAAGGATGTATACAAACAACAAATGGAAAAACCTTTTCATCAGCTATTTTCTGTCATTCGGCGTGGTATCGTTTCTGCTGATGTTTCTGCGGGATCTCAGCCCGAAGCTGTCGGAACCACGCTTCCTGTACGCAATGGCGTTGACGCTGTTTTTGAATCTGGCGGCGTTTCAGTTTATGTATTACAAGCCGAATGTCCCGCTGACGGAATTCTGGATCCGTCGGATCCTTTATATCGGTCAGATCGCCATTACGACGCCGCTGATGTTTATTCTGTTCGGCTGTGTGGAGCCGGAGCGGTATGTGTGGTATTTTATCACGTCCGCGCTGCTGATCGAGCTTCTGACATTCATCGCATATTTGATCGCCGACCGGCAGACGACCCGCGCGACCCTCGACAAAATCAACGAAGTCCTGAAAAACAACCGGGAAAACACTAAGAGCTAATAGTCATTCACTATTAGCTCTTAGTCATTAGTCCAACAAAATATCGTTGTCCGCCAGAAGTTCCGCACAGTCGAGGATGCGGTTTTTCGCGTAGTCCGACTGTTCCCGGAACAGGTCGGGATCAAACCGGCTCATGTCCGCGCGGGAATAGGCATCATAGTTCGCCTTGATGTTGTTGTACGGCTTCTTGAAATACACTTCATCCGAGATGAACGAGCCGATGGCAACGTGCGTCTGTTCGCATACAAAGCCCGTTTCCGCTTCCAGCAGATTCTGTCCGAACATGACAGTCTTGTCGTTGTCGATCCCCAGCAGGCACAGCAGCGTCGGCATCACATCGATGTGGCCGCCCGCGACGGATTTGGTCTCCGCATATCCGCATCCCGGTACATGAACGATGAACGGGACGTTGAACACGTCGAAAATCGAGTACTGTCCGTCCGTCAGTTCCGCCACTCTGGTGGAATTTGCGGGATCGGTGTTTGCCAGCGCATAGTGGTCGCCGTAGAGGGCGATGACGGAGTTTTCATACAGCCCCGCTTCGTCAAGCTGTTCGATAAATTCCCCGATGGCGCGGTCGGCGTAATTCATCGACTGGATATACAGTCCGAACAGCGTTCCTTCGTCCTCCGGCTTCAGCACGATCTCCCGGTCTTTCAGCGGGATCGCGTACGGATGATGCGACGATACGGTCACATAGAACGCGTAGAACGGCTCCCCGAAGGTTTTCAGCTGTTCCATGGACTGCCGGAACATCGACTTGTCCGAAAGTCCCATCGGGAACATATCGTCCTGCTCGAAGTCCTCCAGCGACGTGAAGCTGTCGAATCCCTGATACGGATACGCCGTCTCGCGGTTCCAGAAGGACGAGATGTAGTTGTGGAACGCGTGGGCACCGCTGTAGCCGCGATCTTTCAGAAGGTACGGCAGGCCGTGCCAGGTGTTTTCCGTGTATTTGACGTAGGCTGCTTCGCTCTCCGGCGCAAACAGGGAATTGTTTACCGCAAATTCTGCGTCCGCCGTGTTGCCGC
This sequence comes from Oscillospiraceae bacterium, assembly GCA_015065295.1. Lineage (GTDB taxonomy): Bacteria > Bacillota > Clostridia > Oscillospirales > CAG-272 > UMGS1696. The sequence goes on along the minus strand of SVQN01000010.1, from coordinate 22,896 downwards.
CGCCGATCTGGTAGTAATAATTGTCGAAATAGAAGGTGTCTTTTGTGAGAAGACGGTTGAGGTTCGGCGTGATTTCCTGCCCCTCATACACCGCGCCGATCACGAAATTCTGCATGGCTTCGACCTGAATCACGATCACGTTCCGGTTTTCGGCGATACCGTAATACTTGCTGTCCGCCTGACTTCCGGCGGTGTAGAGCGATTTGTCAACGATGCGGTCGGTCGTGCTGTCCTTTGCCACGGTGTAGAAATCGCGGATGTGGTAGCAGAACAGTTCATTCGCCATGTATTCCGGCTCGAATCCGGGCCACAGACAGGCGGTCAGCAGCGTACAGCCGCACAGAGCGAAGGAGACGGTATAAATCACACCCCGCCGGAGTTCGACCGCCTGAAGCCGCCGGGCGATCCGGTCGAGCAGATTCTCGCGGATTTTTTCCTCGTCGCGGTTGGCGGCGCGCATACACCAGAGAGGGAGGTCGATCAGCATCGCCATGTGGTACGGCTTGAGCAGATTCAGGATAGTGTCGGAAATTCCGGTTGCCTGCCAGAGCATCGGAATCATGGCGGCCGACGGCATTTTGGAAACGTAGGAATAATACACCGCGTCGATGGTCATAAAGACGGAGAGGATGACGTAGACGGTGAACATGACGGTTTTGGCCGTTTTCTGCGAGAGCAGGCTCAGTGCCGACCAGAGAAAGAGGAAAATCCCGGCGGTGAGAACGGCGAACAGGGGATGGAATCCCGCGAGATTGACGTGGGAATAAAAAAGATACGATTTGATGAAAAGCAGCAGCGTCACCAGCACGCAGGTACCGGCGGCGTGCGCGGTCAGAGATTTTTTCATGATGATTTCCGTTGAATTATGTAAAAACGATATCTAATAAATTATACCGCAGATTGCGCGATTTGTCTTGTTCGAATTGAAGATATTTTTTGTGTTTTTGTGCTGGAAAATTAACCTGCGAAACATCGGGCAGATGCCCCATACTCCAAAACCGCCGAAAAGTCAATACGGCATATTCAATAAATTTCTTCGGAAATTTTTGTCGTATATTTGCCCGAGCGGTCTATTGACTTTGTACCTCCAATCGTTTATAATGTATACGCACGAACAAATCACTGCACGCACCACAATATATTGTGAGGCGTGCGGTTTACTGTCTATATATAGTATCGAAAGTATTCAGGTGAAATTGGAATGATAACGAAAATCATCAAGCGCGACGGACGCGAAGTTCCGTTCAATCTGGAAAAAATCGCCAACGCGATCTTCCGTGCGGCACAGGCGGTCGGCGGCAGTGACTATGACGAAGCCATGACTCTTGCCATCGAAGTTTCCGAACGGATCGAGGAAGATTTCAGCGGTACCGACGAACTTCCGAACGTGGAAGACATTCAGGACATGGTCGAACGCGTCCTTGTCAAGCACGGTCATGCGCGCACTGCGAAGGAATTCATCCTCTACCGCGCCGAACGGAATAAGATCCGCGAAATGAACACCGGTCTGATGAAGACCTACGAAGACCTCACCTTCAAGAGTGCCCTCGACAACGACATCAAGCGTGAAAACGCCAATGTCAACGGCGACACCGCAATGGGCACCATGCTCAAATACGGTTCCGAAGGCGCGAAGAAGTTCTATGATCTCTACGTCCTCAATCCCCGCCACTCCAAGGCGCACAAAGAGGGCGACATCCATATCCACGACCTCGACTTCCTCACCCTGACGACCACCTGCTGCCAGCTCGACCTGAACCGTCTCTTTGAGGGCGGCTTCTCCACCGGTCATGGCCATCTCCGCGAACCGAACGATATCATGAGCTACACTGCGCTCTGCTGCATTGCGATTCAGGCGAACCAGAACGACCAGCACGGCGGTCAGTCCGTTCCGATGTTCGACTACGCAATGGCTCCCGGTGTCAGGAAGACCTACCGCCGTCATTTCAAGCGCAACGTCGTCAAGATGCTCGAATTCGGTATCATGCAGAACGAAAACGCAGACGCTCTGGCAGACACGCTGATTGACCGCATTGAAAATGAAAAGAACGTTCCTGTTGCCCTCGGCAATACCGCCGAACTGACCGAAGCCCTTGCACAGCTCCTGTGGGGAATGACCGAGGAAGAAGGAAAAAAAGAATTCTTCGTCAGTCAGTATCTCGCATACGACTACGCCGCAACCGTCCTCAAGCATACCCAGCGCGAGATCGAACGCAGCACCTATCAGGCGATGGAAGCCCTGATTCACAACCTCAATACAATGCACTCCCGTGCCGGTGCACAGGTACCGTTCTCCTCTCTGAACTACGGTACCGACACCTCTCCGGAAGGCCGTCTCGTCATCAAGAGTATCCTCGAAGCGACCGAAGCGGGTCTCGGCAACGGCGAAACCCCGATCTTCCCGATCCAGATTTTTAAGGTCAAGGAAGGCGTCAACTACAACCCGACCGACCCGAACTACGACCTGTTCAAGCTCTCGTTCCGCGTTTCCGCGAAGCGTCTGTTCCCGAACTACAGCTTCCTTGACGCACCGTACAACGCGCAGTACTACCGTCCCGGCCGTCCCGAAACGGAAATTGCCTACATGGGATGCCGTACCCGCGTCATCGGCAACTACTACGATCCCGAACGTGAAATCGTCACCGGACGCGGCAACCTCAGCTTCACGTCCGTCAACCTTCCGAGACTTGCCATCAACGCGCAGGGCAACGTCGACCGCTTCTTTGAAGACCTCGAACGCTGTGTTGCCCTCGTGATCGACCAGCTTCTCGAACGATTCAAGATTCAGAGCGCGAAGACCGTCCGCAATTACCCGTTCCTCATGGGCGAAGGCGTGTGGCTCGATTCCGAAAAGCTCGGCGTGGATGACGAAGTCGGCGAAGTCCTCAAGCATGGTACGCTGACCGTCGGCTTCATCGGTCTGGCGGAAGCTCTTGTGGCACTGACCGGCAAGCACCACGGCGAATGTGCAAGTTCGCAGGCACTCGGCCTGGAAATCGTCGGCTTCATGCGGAAGCTGACCGACGCGGCGACTGTGAAGTACGGCCTGAACTTCTCCCTCATCGGCACACCCGCCGAAGGTCTGTCCGGACGTTTCGTCCGCATTGACAAGAAGAAGTACGGCATCATTCCCGGCGTGACCGAGCGTGACTACTACACGAACTCCTTCCACGTTCCGGTATACTTCAACATTTCGGCAGCGGATAAGATCCGTCTGGAAGCCCCGTACCACAACCTGACCAACGGCGGCCATATCACCTATGTTGAAGTGGACGGCGACCCGACCTCGAACCTCGACGCATTCGAACGCATCGTCCGCCGGATGCACGACAGCGGCATCGGCTACGGCGCGATCAACCACCCGGTTGACCACGACCCGATCTGCGGCTATACCGGCATCATCGGCAACAAATGCCCCGGCTGCGGCAGAGAAGAAGGAAACGTCCCGTTCGAGAGAATCCGCAGAATCACGGGCTACCTCGTCGGCACCCTCGACAGCTTCAACAACGCAAAGCGTGCAGAAGAACACGACCGCGTAAAGCATGGGTAATATAAAAAAGTGAGCATTACGCTCACTTTTTTTGACTAATGGCTAAAGGTGAATGGTGAATGACTATGTTGAATTTTTACTTCTGTCGGCTTGACGGTGAGTTCAGTTATAGTCATTCACCATTAGTCCTTAGTCCTTAGTTAATTTTAATTTCCTTGGCGATCGGCTGAATCTTGACCATTTCCTTTTCGCCGGGGTTGACGGGGTACATACCGAGGCAGGCGAAGATGTACCATGCCGCCGTGGTACCGTTGTCTTCGTCGCCCGGGAAGCCGTCGTCCTTCCAGGACATCGTTTCCTTTGCGAGACGGTGTACCCAGTAGGTGGACTTGTCCGTGTCACCGAGCATGGCGAACAGGAACGGGATGTGGAAGCTCGGCTGGTTGGAAATCGCGCACTGACCGAAGTCGATCGCTGCAAGTTCCGTCATTTCGTGGATTTCGCCGCCGTAGCCGAAGCAGCGGTAGTCCGGTTCGGTCGCAAACAGTTCGTCGAGCTTGGCGATCATCGCTTCCTTGCCGCCGTAGAGTTCCGCGAGACCGGGAATGTCGTGCGGTACTGCGAAGGTGGACTGCCATGCACAGCCTTCGGTGTATTCGTTGCCCCACTTCAGCGGGTCGAAGTTGTCCGCCATTTCGCCCTTGGTGTCGCGTCCGCGCATGAAGCCGGTTTCCTTGTCGAACAGGTTCGCGTAGTTCTTCGCACGGCGGAGATATTCCGGAACGATGTCCGTTCTGCCGAGTGCCTGTGCAACCACTGCGATGCACCAGTCGCCGTACGCCGCGTCGAGGGTCAGGTTGACGGATTCGCGGTGTTCGTCACGCGGAACATAGCCGTACTTGACGTAGGATTCCGCGCCGTTTCTGCCGAATCGCGGGAGAGGCCCGTTCTGGTTGGCGTGCTTAATCATGCCTTCGAGCGCGTCTTCCCATGTCTTGCGTTCGCCGATGCCGTTGACAACCGCGCAGGCGATCACCGCGTCGATCAGCGTGGAGGGCATACAACCGACTTCGCCGATGGAAACCCATCGCGGGAGCCATCCGCATTCACGGTAGTCGTTGACGAAGCCTTCGAGCATTTCCGCGAATTCGTCACGCGCGATGAGCGTGAACAGCGGATATACGGTGCGGTAGGTGTCCCAGAAACCGTTGTCGGTATAACGTACGCCGTCGTGTACACTGCCGTCAATAGGCGTGTAATGGACAGCCTTGCCGTCTGCGTCGATTTCGTAGCATTTGTGCGGGAAGAGGAACGTGCGCCACAGGCAGGTGTAGAACGTCCGCATCATGTCGTCTTCGTTTTCGTCAAACTTCACGTCGATGCGGGAGAGACGTTCTTCCCAGATCGCGTTGTTTTCGGCGAGAAGTTCGTCGAAGGTCTTGCCGCCGCATTCGCGTTCGAGTGCGAGTTCCGCCATTTCTGCGGAGATGTAGGACGTACCGATTTTGTATTCCACATCGCGGGTCTTAGCAAAGACGTGCAGGGAAGTGTTTTCGGTATTGTTTTCCTTGTGAATCTTTGCGTTTTCGAGGTCAACGGTACCTTCCGCAAACTTTACGGCATAATACATACGGAAGTTTTCCGCGATGTCGCCGGAGTGGCCGGTGGTTTCGCCGATCACGAGATTCTTTTCGGGATAAACCGTGTAGGTGTAGGTTCCCTTGAGCGGGAGGAACGAGATGCAGGAACGGCGGTCGGTATCAAAGTGAAGCCGTACTGCGCCGCCGCGTTCGGTCGGGGTGAGTTCGAAGTCACAGCGGGAACGCAGGAACCGGACCTTCAGGTAAGAGGGCGTCATGATCGCTTCCTTCTGACGCCAGCCGCCCCATGCACCGCCGGCTTCCGCCGCGATCACGTCGTTCTGGGGAGTCATGAGGAAGGTGCCGTAGTCGCTGATCCACGGGCTGGGCTGATGGGTCAGACGGATGCCTTCGATGCTGTGGGATTCCGGATGGAAGAACCAGCTTCCGTTGCGCTCGGTCTGCGGTGCGAACGCCGCCATGCCGAACGGACGCTGAACGAGGGGAAGGGTGTTGCCGGCGGAGAAGCGCGGCACGGACTTTGTCCCCTGCTTGATGTTGACGAGTTGGATTCTGCTCATTGTGGAGTACCTCCGTGAATTTCATTCTATATCATTATACATGAGAAAACGGGAAAAAACAAGAGGAAACATCGGCTGTTTTTATGCTTTTCCGGAATATGCCGGAAAAGTTGGGAGGAAAATCGGATATTGCGCCCGGCCGAACGAATAAATAGTGGCAAAATGTATAATTTTACCCTGTGAGAAATTTGGAGAATGACGAAAAACAAAAGGGTGTATTGACAACCGCCGAACGGCGTGATACAATAATTCTGTCCCGGACTGACATCGGCATGGTGTCGGTCCAATCAGCAGAATCTTTATTTTTTCAGAAAGGTGAAACAATATGAAAAAGATTTTTTCTTTTGCAATAGCGGCTGTCCTGACGGCAGCGGTTGTTGCTCCCGTTCAGGCAGAGCATATTTTTGAAGAAGCTCTCGGCGAAGTTGAATTCGGTGTTGCGAAGGCAAGCGCATCCTGGGCGGCAGACGGCAAAAAGACCGCCGGCGAATATTATGACATCGACTATAAGCCGGAATGGATTTCCACGATGTGTTCCGGTGACACCAACGCACAGACGGCGGCCATCGACGTTGACCTCGCAATGTCCTGGGACGAAACCTATCTCTACACATGGCTCTCCTACAAGGACCCGAACGGTCACAACTTCACGCTGGCCGGTCAGCCCGACTTCTGGAACGGTGATATCGTTCAGTTCTCCGGTGCGGACGGCGATGCGATGGGCGACGGTATGCGTCTCGAAGTCGGCTTCGGTAAGTATTCCGATACCGGCGAACTCGGAAGCGTAAACTGGCAGGACTATCTCGGTTCCGGCTTTGCGGCAGCAGGCAGCTTCCCGGAAGAAGACTGCAACATTTTCGTTGAAGGCGATGTAATCACCTACGAATTCCGTATTCCCTTTGAATACTTTGTAACCGCAGACGCGATGGCGGTCGGTTCCCAGTGCAGAGTCAGCTACTGCTTCTGCTGGGACGGCGAAGCGGGCGGCTATTCCGTATGGCAGCTCGGTTCCGGTATTTCCGGCGGTAAGGATGCAGGCAACCATGCCCTTGTAACCCTCGAAGCGGCTCCCGCAGACTCGCTCAAGGTTTTGAAGGGTACGCCCGAACTGGACGGTAAACTCGATGATATCTACGCACAGTCCGCGATTTACACGATCAAGGAAGACACTGTTGCGTTCGCATGGGGCGGCGCGGATATTCAGCCCTATGATAACGCAGCAAGTTATTTCCTGTGGGATGACAATTATCTTTATGTATGCACCGTGAACAAGGATGACACTCCGTTTGTTCTGGAACTCGATGAAAAGGGCTGGCAGAACGAAGCCGCTGAAATGTGGTTCATCGACGAAGGTCTGAGACACAAGATTCACGCGGCTGCTGACGGTACTTTCTTCCTTGGTGGAGACGGTGACGGTGTTACGGATTATGATTTTGAAAATGCAAAGAGCGTAGCTTCCTTCACCGACGACGGATGGTGTGTAGAAGTTGCACTCCCGATGAACAATCTGGCGGCAGGCAAGGAATTCTCCTATACACTTCAGGTTAACAATATTCTTGACGAAGTTGCTACAGCCGGTTCCGCATCCGGTTCTCAGGCAGGTGACTATCCGTTCGTATGTGTTGCGGATACAGTCAGCGCAGCGGCTCCCGCAGCAGCACCGGCAGCATCCGGCGAATGGGGCTGGGTTCTTGACGAAAACTACATCGTTCTCGATGACTGGGCAGATACCTCCCACGCATTCGGCGAAGCATATCCGGGTTCCACCGGCTGGGACTGGCCGGAAGTTACCTCCGGTTCTCTCCTGAAGGGTACTGTCATTGCCGGCTTCAACGGTTCTTCCCACTGCTGGAGCAACGGTACGGACACCGCTGCCAACGCATTTGACGGCGACAACGAAACCTTCTTTGACCCCTATGATGCAACCTCCGCATCTTGGGCAGGTCTCCTTCTCGATCAGCCTTATGAACTGACCGAAATCCGTATTGCACCTCGTTCCACCTACACCACCCGTCTCCCCGGTGCCGCTATTCAGGGCTCCAACGACGGTGTGAACTGGACGGACATCATCTTCATCGACAAGGCAGCGACCGGTCTGACCGATGCTCCCAACGGTGTTGACTACCACTGCTTCACTCCCACTACCAACGATACCTACGTTGCGGCAAATACCGACTTCGGCGCAGCTGAACCGGACTTCTCCGTATACTGGGTAGGCTCCGGCGCATATCAGGCATACCGTTATGTAAACATCAACGGTGAACACGGTGACGTCGGCGAAATCGAACTTTACGGCGTTCCCGCAGCAGCAGGTGCAGCATCGTCCGCTCCCGCAGCGGCTCCCGCAGCACCGGCAGCAGCTCCCGCAGCAGCAGGTGACCTCGTAACCGACGGTCTCTTCGCAAACTTCGAAGGTACGTTCGGAGCACAGAACAAGGATTCCGAAGTCTGGAAGGATTCCGTGAACGGCTACGAACTCGAAGCTGCTCTCGATGACAACAACTACTGGACCGACAAGTCCTTCCACGTTGACTCCGCATACAACTATTTCCCGCAGGAAATCGTTGACCTCGTTAACGGCGACAAGTTCACCGTGGAAATCGCTCTCGGCGAACTCGAACAGCCCGGCACTTCCTACATTTCCTACATCATTTCCGACAACGATAACTTCTCCCTCTTCAATCGTGTAGACGGCGACTATATCGAATTCAAGGCAGCCGGCAACGAACGTCCGAAGGTACCGGGCGGTGCGGACTACGCGAACGACTCCACCATGACCGTAACCTTTGACATGGACAGCGACGTTGTTCTCTATGTTGACGGTGTGGAAATCGGCAGAGCAATGACCACCGCATACATTGACGCGGATACCCTCTTCGTTGGCCATTACGACGCTGCCCGCAACTGGATCGGCGACATTTACAGCATCCGTTTCTACAATCGTGCTTTGACCGCTGACGAAGTTGCTCAGAACGCAGCGTACGACAACGCAACTTACCGCGCAGCAGCTCCCGCAGTGGAAGAACCCGCTCCGGCTCCTGTAGTCGAAGAAGCTCCGGCAGCCCCCGAAACTCCCGTTGTTGAGGAAGCACCGGCAGCCCCTGAAGCTCCTGCTGCTGAAGAAGTTGTAGAAGCTCCCGTTGAAGAAGTTGTGGAAGCTCCCGCTGAAGAACCCGCAGAAGTTGCTGAAGTTGTGGAAGAAGCTCCGCAGACCTTCGACTTCGGCGTAATCGCAGCTGTTGCAGCACTCGTTTCCGCAGCAGGCTACGCCCTCACCAAGAAGAGATAACTCAGAAAATCTCTCAAAGAGCCCGTAAATTACGGGCTCTTTTTCATGCGGATTTGTTGAAAAAATATTTGAAAAAAAGATAATATTTTTTCGAAAAACCTATTGACAAAGTAGATGCGCTGTGGTATAATACTACACGTTGTTGAACCAAAGACAGCAGGTTACAGTAAAAGCACATGCTTCCTGCCGAGGAGAGACCTTATATGGATTATGTAAGTCTTTTTTCGCGCGGATGTGTGGGAAAGACTTTTTTGTTACCGCTATAACCTTATAAGGAGGAAATACAATGCCCAGCGAGAAAATTTTAGAGCAGAAGAAAGCCGTTGTAGAAGCACTTGCCGAAGATATGCGTAATGCTGCTTCCGCGGTTCTTGTTAAATACGAAGGCATTACCGTTGATAACGACACCAAGATGCGTGCGGCTCTTCGTGCAGCAAACGTTAAGTATGCTGTTATCAAGAACACTCTCATCAGCAAGGCATGCGACCAGACCGGTTTTGAAGCCCTCAAGCCCCAGCTCGAAGGTATGAACGCTCTCGCGATCAGCTTCGACGATCCGATCGCTCCCGCAAAGATTCTCAAGGAATACGCTGAAAAGGTTGAAACCTTTGAAATCCGCGGCGGTCTTCTTGAAGGCGCAGTTGTTGACGCTGCAACCGTTAACGAACTGGCTGACATCCCGTCCAAGGAAGTTCTTGTTGCGAAGCTCCTCGGAAGCATCCAGAGCCCGCTTTACAAGTTCGCTTACGTTCTTCAGGCAATCATCGACAAGGAAAACGAAGGTTCCGAAGAAGCTCCTGCTGAAACCCCCGCTGAATAATCAGCCCCCGGTTCCCGCAGCACATACCCTTTATATAAATTTTATTAACAACTCACACATTATTGGAGGAAATAAACATGGCATCCGAAAAGTCTCTTCAGATTCTTGAATCCATCAAGTCTCTTACCATTCTCGAACTCGCTGACCTCGTTAAGGCAGTAGAAGAAGAATTCGGCGTATCCGCAGCAGCTCCCGTAGCAGTAGCAGGTGCAGCAGGCGCAGCAGCTCCCGCAGCAGAAGAAAAGACTGAATTCGACGTAGTTCTCAAGTCCTTCGGCGCAAAGAAGCTCGACGTTATCAAGGTTGTTCGTGAACTCACCGGCCTCGGCCTCAAGGAAGCTAAGGAAATGGTTGAAGGTGCTCCGAAGACCGTTAAGGAAGGCGCATCCAAGGAAGACGCTGAAGCTATCAAGGCAAAGCTCACCGCTGCTGGCGCAGAAGTTGAAATCAAGTAATTTAAACTCGATTCACTTTTCCTACACCGTTTGTGGAAACACAGACGGTGTTTTTTTGCCTAAATTTTTTATATACCAAATAGCGATAACTTGTATAAAATGTGAATTGATTTTTCTGATAATTCCGTTTATACTATAAATACAGACTTACTGAAACAATTTCCAGTATAAAGTTTTTTGAAAGGGGTTCGGGAAAAACTTTTAAAAAAGTTTTTCCCGAGAAACATATATCGAATGAAACGCGCAGTCACTATTCAGGATATTTCCTGTTTCGGCAAATGTTCCATTACCGTTGCTCTCCCTATGATTTCTGCGATGGGGATTGAATGCGCGGTGATTCCGACCGCTGTTCTTTCCACGCATACCGGCGGCTTCACGGGTTATACGTTCCGTGATCTCAGTTCCGACATTCCGGAGATTACCGCGCACTGGAAAAAAGAACATCTTGCTTTTGACGGACTGTATACCGGCTACCTCGGCTCTCCCGAACAGGCGGCCATGATCGAACAGTTCATCAACGATTTCAACCCGCCGCTTGTCTTTGTCGATCCCGTCATGGGGGATGCCGGCAAGCTCTACACCGGATTTGACAACCGGATCGTCACCGCAATGAAGCATCTCTGCGGCAAAGCGGACATTATCGTCCCCAACCTTACCGAAGCAACGCTCATGCTGGGCGAGGAATTCCGCCGCCCCGGTGAATATGATGAATCCTATATCCACGATCTTCTCAAGCGTCTTGCCGATCTCGGTGCAGAAACGACCGCGCTGACCGGTGTAAATTATGATGGAAAAACGCAGGGCGTTGTCGGTTACGACAGCACCACAGGGGAATTCACCGAATATTTCGCCGAAAATCTTCCCATTCAGTGCCACGGTACCGGCGATGTGTTCTCGTCTGCCATGTTCGGCGCGCTTCTTCGCGGAAAAACGCTCGGCGAATCCATGAAGATCGCCGTTGAAAATACCGTGAACTGCATCCGTCACTCGATGGGCGATACCAATCACTGGTACGGCGTCAAGTTCGAAGAATGCATTCCCGATCTGATTAGGATGTTATAAAAATCATGCCCGCCGCTCTTTCGAGTGACGGGCAGTTTTGGTTATTCTTCAAAACAGTCGTAAGACTTCAGAATGTGAACACCGATTTTGTACATCGCGCGTTCCAGATCGTTATACAGGAAATCCGGCGGATCCTGTAAATAAGGCGTTTCGCGGAACGGCATTCTCGACAGCGGCCAGCTTACGCGGCGAACGGGCGTACTGCCGCCCTCGAACGTGAAGCAGCCTTTGTAGCCGATCTCCCGCAGACCGAGCATGACTTCGTCCATGCACATCGTGCCGAGATAGGGCATCATGTGTTCGTCCATCTTGCCCCGGTTGTCGTTGATGTGGAGCGCGTGCAGGTCGTCTCCGAGGGCGACAATGTCCTCATACTGGTGCCCCTCGATGTTCGCGTGACCGGTGTCCCAGCACGCGTGGAGAAGCGGATGATCGGCATAATTCAGGAATTCCTTCATGTCCGCACCGGTCAGGAAGTAGTAATTCGATCCCATGTTCGCCTTCGCGGAGTTTTCAATGAGAACGTTGACATTGGCTTTCTCCATCGCAGGGTAGAGCAGGGCATAGAAGTCGCGGTTCCGTTCGTAATATTCTTCCTTGCCGATACCGCCTGCCCATCCTGCGTGGACAACCGTGTTCGGAATTCCGAGAATGCCGCAGATTTCCACCGAGCGGATGGTTGTTTCGAGCAGTCTGTCCCAGTTTGCGTCACGGGACAGCGGATTTCCTCCGGGGGAATGCGCCTGCACAAAGGTCATGCCGAGGGATTCCGCAAACTCTTTCAGCTTCCGGACGGCGTCTTCCCAGCCGGGCTGCATGAAGTCCCGCAGATCGTCCTCGCGGTACAGACTCAGGTCGATATAGCGGAAGCCCGCGTCGTACAGATGGCGGATGCGTTCCTCGTGGGTCGGATAAATTCCGAAATCGCAGGTGGTTGTCGCTAATTTCATTGTATCTTGCTCCTTTCGGATTATTCTTCCAGTTTCATAAGGGCATCTGTGTCGTGAATGCCGCACATTCCGGCGTAAATACCGTTCATTCCGAGCAGTTCGTCGTGCGTTCCCTGTTCGGCGATTCTGCCATCCTTGAGAACGATGATGCTGTCCGCCTTCATAACGGTGGACAGACGGTGCGCGATGACGATCAGCGTGTGGCGGCCGGTCAGGTTTTCGATCGCGCGCTGGATTTCCGCTTCGGTTTCGTTGTCCACGGCGGAGGTCGCTTCATCGAGAATCAGGACGGGTGTGTTCCGAAGAACGGCGCGTGCAATGGCGATGCGCTGTTTCTGACCGCCGGAGAGACGGACGCCTCGTTCGCCGATCATGGTCTGATAACCGTCCGGCATCGCACGGATGAACTCGTCCGCACAGGCGATCTTCGCGGCTTCGTACACCTTTTCCTCCGACGGATTGTCCACGCCGTAGGCGATGTTGTCGTACACGGTTCCGTTGAACAGGAAGACATCCTGCAGGACGATGGACAGATTGTCACGCAGGGATTTCAGCGTCGCGTGACGGGTATCGTGACCGTCGAGAAGAATCCGTCCGGATGTGGGGTCATAGAAGCGTTCGAGCAGGGAAACCATCGTGGTCTTGCCGACGCCGGTCGCACCGACGAGCGCGATCATCTGACCCGGCTTTGCGGTGAACGATACGCCGTCAATGACGGTTGTTTCCTTGTCGTAGCTGAAATTCACGTTTTCAAAGACAACTTCGCCGTTTCCGCGCGGGAGAGTTTCGGCATTTTCATCTTCCTTGATTTCACTTTCGGTGTCGAGCAGTTCCAGAACGCGGCCGGAGCAGGCGTTTGCTACCTGAATATCTTCGGCGAGACGTGCGAGAGCGGTCAGCGGCGCGTAGAACAGCGAGAGATACATGAAGAACCCGACGATATCGGCGGTGGACATTGTACCGCGCATTGCAAATACGCCGCCGACGCCCATGACGATGACGGTGCCGATGGAGGTCATGAATTCCACGGACGGGTGGTAAATCCCGTTATAGAAATTCGCGCGGACATTGACGTAGATGTACTTTTTGCAGTATTCCTTCATCCGGTTTGACTCGGCGGATTCCTTGCCGAACGCCTGAATTTCCTTCATTCCGGCGAGGTTGTCCTGCGTCATGCCGTTCAGACCGGCGAGGACTTCCTGATTGATTTTGAACAGCGGCGCGACTTTGGTGATGAAAATCCGCGACAGCAGGATGATGAACGGGACGGGGATCATGGTGTACAGCGCGAGCCACGGGTTGATCGTGAAGATCATCACGCACACGCCGAGGATCATCATGATATTGGTCAGCATATCGGGGACGGAGTGCGCGATCAGCACCTCAAGCTGACGGGTGTCGTTAATCATGCGGGACATGATTTCCCCGGTCTGCTTGTCGGAATAGTAGCGCATGGAGAGCGATTCGAGCTTGTCAAAGCACATGGACGTGAGATTGCCGACGAAATTCCACGCACCGACGTGCGACTGCCACAGAGCGAGGAACCGGAAGACCCCGCGCAGCAGGTACGCGCCGACCATGATTCCGACGTAGGTCAGCAGGATCGAAGTCGTGAGCTTCTCAGGCTCACCGAGCAGGGCGGTCAGACGACGCACGGCTTCCGGCGTCACAAGGCTTAACAGCGATGCACCGATGAGGGCGATTACGGTAATGACCAGCGAGCCGTACCACGGCTTCGCCAGTTTCAGCATTCGGATAATCATAAAAAACTCCTGTATTCGATGAATTTCTGTGCTCATTTTAGCACAATGTTCACCGATGTACAAGAGTTTTTTGTGAAAATGAGGATATTGGGGAAAAACTTTTTACAAAAAGTTTTTCCCCAAACCCCTTTTCAAAAACTTTTAAACAAATGGATTGACTAAGAACCCCTTTCCGATTTGCGCTGCACTTCGTTTATTTATTTGCCCGAAAGTTTTTGAGGAGGGGTTCGGGGAGGAACTTTTTTTAAAAAGTTCCTCCCCGAGAAGCCTAATTTCTTACTGATAAATCTTCGCCAGACCGCCGGCGGAGGTTTCTCTGTAGCGGAAGTTCAGGTCGCGTCCGGTTTCGTACATTGTCTGAACCACCATGTCGAAGGAGATTTTGCGCGTTTCGGAAAGGAAGTTTGCCAGACTGAGCGCGTTGATTGCACGCATCGCCGCAACCGCGTTCCGCTCGATGCAGGGAATCTGCACCAGTCCGCAGATCGGGTCACAGGTCAGACCGAGGTGATGCTCCAGCGCAACTTCCGCCGCATATTCGATCTGGTCGAGGGACATTTCATGAAGCTCGCAGAGAGCCGCCGAAGCCATCGAGCAGGCCGTCCCGATTTCCGCCTGACAGCCGCATTCCGCGCCGGAGATCGACGCATTTTTCTTGATGAGGTTGCCGATCAGACCGCCTGCCGCCAGAGCCTTCACGATCTGGTCGTCCGTGAAGTTTTTCTGTTCCTGCATATAGCGGAGAACCGACGGAAGAACGCTGCACGCGCCGCAGGTCGGAGCCGTCACGATCACGCCGCAGTCGGCATTCTGCTCGCTTCCCGCGAAGGCGTACGCGCAGACAATGCGGTTTTCACGGGTGCTGGGGGATTCGTCGATGTGCCGCTGGTTGTAGAGGTACTGCGCCTTGCGTTCGACGTTCAGTCCGCCCGGAAGGGTACCGCGCTTGGTCAGACCTTCCCGGATCGCCGCCGTCATCGTGTGCCAGATTTCCAGCAGGAATTCCTTGATTTCCTCACCTTCATGCTCGAACACATAGTCCGACAGACGCATATTCCGGTTCTTGCAGTATTCCGCAATTTCCGTGTAGCTCGAATGCTCGTAGATTTCCGGCGGATCGTATGCCGTAACCCCTTCGATGCGGATATCGCCGCCGCCGACCGACATCACGCGCATCTTTGCCGTTTCCGCGCCGGACGCGTCGTAGGCGAACAGTTCGAGGGTATTTTCATGCGGAAGTTCGATAGTACGGTCGGTGTTGAACACAACTTCGCAGCGGTCACGTCCGAGTGTGTCCAGAATTGCCACGTCCGTCTGGTGTCCCTTGCCCGTTTCGGCAAGCGAACCGTACAGAATCGCCTTGTAGGACGCCGCATCCGGGTTTTCGTTCAGGAAAATTGCCGCTGCCTTCTGAGGTCCCATCGTATGCGAACTCGATGGCCCATGTCCGACCTTATAAATTTCACGGATAGATTTCATGATAGTTCCTTCCTTTATTAATAGGGGGAAAACCTTTTTACCGAAAAGTTTTCCCCGAAATTGTATTGTTCAGTCCTGCGGAACATCGTAGCCTTCGCGGGCGAGACGTTCGTACAGTTCTTTCTTCTTCTTTTTATGGTGCAGTGCAGGGCCGAAAATGCCGGCGGCAACACCGGCTGCGAGAACGACCAGACAGATGTAATCCACAAATCCGGGAACGCTGTCACCGAATACCGCGCTGGTGCGGACGTGCTTTGCCGTGGACTTGCCGACGAGAGAGGTTTCGCCGTTGTATTCCGCAACAGCCGCGCCGCCGGAGGTCATTTCAACATCCTTGATGCTGAGAATCTTTGCGTCAAATACCGGGCGATTGGAGGTAATGTCGAGGTTGATGCCTTCGACAGCCAGTTCATGCGTGGATTCCACGGAGGAATTCGCGGTGAACGTACCGCCCATGAGGTTGACGCGGCGGCCGAGAATGGCGGAAGAGGATTCGCCGGTCACTTCGATGTTCATCTTGTCGCCGACAAAAGAGAAGTCCGCGTATTCGCTGTATACGCCGTAAGTACCGGCGGTAATGGTATAAGTACCTTCGATCAGGCGGATCTTGTGGGTGCTGTCCTGCGAAACGAGGTAGAAGCCGACGTCGCCCGCTTCGACAGTGAGGGAGCCGTTCCCCTTGAAGATGACGGTACCGGAGCAGGCAATGCCGTACTTGGATGCCTTGACGTAGTTGTCACCCTTGAGGATGACGGTGCAGTTGTCGGGGAGGCGGAGGCCGTACGGGTCTTCGGTGTCGATGCGGAGATTGTCGAGGGTAAGCGTATCGGTACGGTTTGCCCAGTCGAACCCGGCACCGCGCTCGTTTTTGTTGGCGATCGCAATATTGACCGTCTTATTGATCGTTGTATCCGCCTGCACACCCACCACGCACAGGGTCATGACCGTGCTGAGGAGCAGGAGGATTGCGAGGAATTTGCGTCGGAAAAGTTTCATTTCAGATTGCAGCCTTTCTTATGGGTAAAGTTTACGCAGAGTTTTCTATATTTTATCATAAATCGTAGATTATTTCAAGAGAAATCCCGCTTCTTGCACAGATTTCAGGCGGAGAATAGAATTCCGTCACATCGTTGTCACTGTCCGCATCCGGCGGCCGTATTCGATGAGCAGCGGTGCGCGGAGAAGGAGAGCTTCCGCGATGCCGGTCAGGAGGACATAGGAATCGAGCGCGACGGATTCGTTGACCGTCAGGAAGGAATACATCGGCGCGAGGAGGAGGGGGATGATCGAAAACAGCAAAAGGGCGGACAGCCGGAGTTTCAGGGAAAATCCGGTACGCTGTTTCCGGTCGAATACGGCGACGAGGCACGCCAGCAGTGCGACAACGAGGAAGACCGCTGTGGGAATCAGCGACAGCCGGAAGAAGACCGTGAACATATCCCAGGCCCAGCCGACGAATTCCTCATCGAAACCGCCACCGGTGATCGCGCTTTTTGCCGCAAAAAACGTTCCGGCGAGAAGGAGAACGCCGCCGGAAGCGAGTGCGAGATTGACAAAAAACAGGAGACGGAGGTGATTTCTGCCGCGTCCGGTTTCCGCGAAGACTGTGAGGATGAGGAAAACGAACGTCAGAAGGATGGCGAAAAACAGATACATAACGGTTCCCGGGCGTTATTCGACGATGATATCGTCGAGCGCACGTTTGGGGACGAAATGGAGGTCGGCCTTATCGCGGAAATAGATGGTATTTCCGGAGGCGTCGACATTGCAGATGAAGACGGTTTCGTCCGGAACGCCAAGCGCGAGGATAAGGACGGGGACGAGCTTTTTGGGAAGGCGGAGCTTATCGCCGATGGTTTCGGGATTGAACGCGCCGATCATACAGCCGCCGAACCCGGCTTCGGCCGCCTGGAGCATAATGGTCTGCGCGGCGATGCCAACATCGACCTTACAGCCGTCGGGGTTTTCGCAAATTTTAGTATCGCAGCACATAACGATAAACGCGGCGGGGTGATGACCTTCGGGCGGGAAGGTACGATCCTTCAGTGCGCCCGCCCACGCGGTATTGGCGACGACGGTCTCGACCTCGTCCTTCTCGAACACGAGCCGGTACTTGAGCGGCTGCCGGTTGACGGCACTCGGGCAAAGCCGTGCGGTATCAATCAGTGTCCGGAGGTCTTCTTCCCCGATTTTCTGGGACTCATCGAAGCTGCGGTAGCTTCTGGATTCAATCACGATATCACGAATCATAACTACATTTCCTTTGGTTAAATTTAATCATTTTTCTTCCTTATATTATATAGCTTTTTGCTGGATTTTTCAATGGTTAATTTGAAATATTTCTGGTTTTTTTGCGGGGGTGTTTTTTTCTTGGGGAAACCTTTTTGAGGAAAAGGTTTCCCCAAACCCCTTCCCAAACCTTTTTAGGCGGTTGTAGCCGGTTTGTGTAGCTGATATGATGGGGAGGGGGAAAGGAGAAAAACTCCGTGGAGTACGGTTTAAGAGTGTTCGGCCCGTTGACATGGGGCTGGTTTGAAATTCTTCGAAAATTGTAACGGGGAAGTCAGGCTCCGCCAAGACCCTGACTTCCCACGCCATGTAGCGAACAAACAATTTAGTACGTCAATTTTGAATTCAGCTACGGTTTGTCAGTTTCCGCGCGTCTTGGCTCACCCGCCGTCCGCGCTTTACGTTCGTTCGGTCGGCTGACATACAGTTTTCTTCGAAAAGCACGAACGGCGATAGCCAAGGAGTGCGGGAGATTCCTTTATATAGCTGAATTTTGACGTGACGCACTTCATCAACGTATCTCTTTCGGCAACGGAAGTCAGGGTCTTGGCGGAGCCTGACTTCCCCATAACGATTTTCGTGGAATTTCAAACCAACCAAATGTCAGCGGATGGGATCAACAATATGTCAGCGCAGGCACCCAAGAAAATCCCCCATAAAAACAAAAAATTTGCACAGTCTAAATCCCTGTAACAGCCCAAAAAGGTTTGGAGGGGAGTTTGAGGGGAACCTTTCCTCAAAAGGTTCCCCTCAAGAAAAACAAAAAACCGGATTCCCATAAAAGGGAACCCGGCCGGAAGAACTTAGTCGGAGATGTAGGGAAGAAGAGCAACAACACGCGCGCGCTTGATAGCGGTGGTGAGCTGTCTCTGGTGCTTTGCGCAGGTGCCGGAGATTCTTCTGGGAAGGATCTTCGCGCGTTCGGAGATGCACTTTCTCAGTCTGACGGTGTCCTTGTAGTCGATGTGTTCGATGTTGTCAGCGCAGAACATGCAAACTTTCTTTCTTCTGTTGCGGTTGGGACGCTGTGCCATTCTCTGAGGAGCAGCTTCGGTTCTTTCGGTAGTAGCAGCAGTTTCTTCTACAACTGCTTCGTTTCTTTCGTTATCCATTGCTTATGAAAGCCTCCTGTTATAATTTTGTGAATTACAATTAGAACGGTAATTCTTCGTCGTCTGAAATGTCTTCAAATTTCGGTGCGGACGGATTCGCATAGGAACCGCCGGAAACCTGCGGAGCGGCACCGTAACCATAACCGTCCGGAACATAGGACGGAGCCTGCGGAGCTGCGCCGAAACCGGCACCGGCACCATAGGCATTGGCTGCCTGCTGTACGGCAAGCGGGCTTTCGCTCTTGGCATCAACAAAGTACGCTTCGTCTGCTACGATTTCCGTTGCAAAACGCTTCTGACCGTTCTGGTCAATCCATGTTCTGGTCTGAATCGAGCCAACCACACAGATGGAGCTTGCCTTGCGGAAGTAGCGGGTGATGAACTCAGCGGTCTGTCTCCATGCCGTTACGTTAAAAAAGTCTGCCTGCGCTTCTTCGCCGTTCTTGCCGCCGAACCGACGGTTCACTGCAACGGTGAAGGAGGTCACAGAAATACCGGACGGGGTGGTCTTCAGTTCCGGATCGGCTGTGAGACGACCGCCAAGTATGACTTTGTTAAAGTTGAAGTTTGCCATTGTTTTCTCCTGTTGAAAGAGGGTTACGCTTCAGCCTTAGCAGCCTTTTCTTCGTGACGGATTACGATGGAACGGTAGATGCCTTCGGTGATACCGAACACACGTTCGAGTTCGAGCGGAAGTGCGCTTTCGCTCTTGAAGTTGATCAGAACGTAGTAGCCTTCGGTCTTATCGTTGATCGGGTATGCGAGCTTGCGCTTGCCCCATTCGTTTACTTCGCTTACTTCGCCGTTGTCTGCGATGAGCTTCTGGAACTTTTCAACGAGAGCCTTGGTTTCTTCTTCGGTAAGATCGGGGTCAATAACAAAAAGGGTTTCGTAAGAATTTACAATCTTTTCCATGTTGTTTATACCTCCCTATGGACTTTCGGGGTTGGAGCCCCTGATTTTCGGCCTGCAACTACGATTTTTGCCGGCAGAGAGACGGATAATTTTTACCCGTTCGATTTAACATTATACCACAGTTTCAAATATAAGTCAAGAGATTTTCCTTCAGCTACATTTGATAGCGCGGAGAAAATCTAGCTAATTATGTTTGTTTTTTTGTTTATTTCACCAACAGTTTCCCGCAGGTGTAGCAGGTGTCGCGTTCCGCCTTGTTGATGTCCCCGCAGTACGGGCAGACGAACATCCCGTCGAACATTTCGTCCTTCGCTTCGTCCACGTCATAGCGGAACGGGTACTTCATCCCGCGCAGATAGACGAGCGTGTCGCCCGGCTTGTACGGCGCGTGAATCTGGAAAAGGTTTTCTTTCGTATACTGCTTCGGCAGGAGTTCGATCCGGCGCGGCTTTTTTTCACCGGTGTCAATTGTGAGTGTGACGGCCAGACGGCGCGTGAATCCTCGTTCCTTTGTTTTCGTTTTGTAGCCGAGTTCCACGTCCGTGACCGTGCCGACCCAGCTTTTCCGGAATAAAATCCAGTGAACATGGGCGATCAGGCACGCGAGAACAAACCCGCACGCCAGAACCATGACGACGCCCATGACCGGGTAGCGCGTTCCCGAAAAGTCGATGGCGGCACAGAGGATTCCGGAAACTGTGAGCAGTGTGATCGAGGATGAAATCCGCATACCGATGTTTTTGCGGTACTGTTCGCGGAATTTCTGCGGAAGATTGAGGTCTTTGATATTGGGCATAGCGTACCTCCGTTAGAATTTTGTGTTTTATGATTCGTCAAACAGGACGTTCAGAATGCTTTCCGGCGAGGACAGAAACCGTTTCGTCAGCAGAACATTGTCCGTCCGTTCCCATGCGGTTTTCCGGATGCCGTGTTCTCCGAGCTGATAGATCGCCGCACCGGGGAAGGCAGTCAGAATCGGTGAGTGTGTCGAGATGATGAACTGCGAATCCTTCGCAACAAGCTGTTTCATCAGCCGCATCATGGCGAGAATCCGTGCGGGAGACAGCGCGGCCTCCGGTTCGTCGAGGATGTACAGCCCCCGTCCGAAGAAGCGTTCGCGCATCAGGGCAAGAAAACTCTCGCCGTGGGATTGCTCATGCAGCCCGCGTTCCCCGTAGGCTTCGGAAATCTTCGGCGCGACCGCCGGAATCCGGTCAAGCTCCTCGATGTTGGATGCGACGTTGTAGAACGATTCCGCACGGAGAAAATACCCGTCGCGCCATTTTCCGTCCAGTCCGCGCGTGAGCCGGAGATGGTCACACAGGTCGGAATGGCTGGCGCGGGTGGAAAAGTTGAAGTTTTTGCTGCCGCCTTCCGGATTGAATCCGGCGACAACGGCAATTCCTTCGATCAGCGTGGACTTCCCGCTGCCGTTTTCACCAACGAAAAACGTGACCGGCGCGTCGAGCGTCAGCGGCATCCAGTTCCGCAGAAAGGGAAGTCCGGCAACGTAGGAACCGGCTTCGCGGAGTGCACCGCAGTCAATGTTGATTTGTCGTATGTAGATCATTTTGTCCCCTTGATTTTATCCCAGTAGGCTTTCGCGGCCTGCTCGGTCTTGTTTTCGCCGTATTCGTAATAGGTTTTGCCGCGCAGATCGTCGGGAAGATACTGCTGATCGACCCAGTGATTCGGGAAATCGTGCGGATATTTGTATCCCTTGAACTGCGGACTGCGGAGGTGATTCGGAATTTCCGCGCCCATCCCGCGTTCGATGTCGGCGGATGCAGCGTTGATGGCGTTGTACGCGGAGTTGGATTTCGGTGCGGTTGCCAGCATCACGGCGGCGTTGGCAAGAGGAATGCGCGCTTCCGGAAGACCGAGTTCCTTCGCGGATTCCACACACGCGCGGGTGATGACCGCCGCCATCGGATAAGCCGCGCCGATATCTTCGCTGGCAATGACCATCAGCCGGCGGCAGGGAGAAATCAGGTCGCCGCCCTGAAGAAGTCTGGCAAGATAGAACACGGCGGCATCCGGATCGGAACCGCGGATGGACTTCTGTAGACCGGAGAGAAGGTCATAATGAACATCCCCGTCCCGGTCAAAGCCGCTCTGCGCCACGGACGGAATGAACTCCTTCACCGACCGGATGTGCCGAACGCCGTCCCCGTCCACATCGGCGGAGCCTTCGGCAACCTCCAGCATCGTCAGCGCGCGCCGGACGTCACCGCCTGCGGCATGGGCAATATCATCGAGAACGCCGTCGTCCAGCCGGAGATTCGGATAGTGCTTCGCAAGGATATTTTTCAGCCGAAGGGAAATATCGGCTGGGGAAACGTGTTTGAACTCAAAAACGGAGCATCTTGACAGGAGCGCGTCATATATATAATAGTACGGGTTTTCTGTCGTGGAGGCGATCAGCGTGATGCGCCCGTCTTCGAGGTATTCGAGAAGGGACTGCTGCTGTTTTTTGTTGAAATACTGGATTTCGTCGAGATAGAGCAGAACGCCGTCCGCGCCGAGAAGACCGTCCGTATCGCGGGCAACGTCGCGGATGTCGGACAGGGAAGCGGTGGTCGCGTTGAGCTTGTGGAGCGTTTTTCCGGATGCTTTCGCAATGACATTGGCGGCGGTCGTTTTTCCGCATCCGGGAGGACCGAAGAAGATCATGGACGGAATCACGCCGCGCGAAACCATTCTGCGGAGGATTCCGTTCGGTCCGAAAAGATCTGCCTGACCGGCAATATCATCAAAGGATTCCGGACGTACCCGGTCGGCAAGAGGCTGGAGAATAGACATGGGAAGTTTCTTTGAACCCCTTTCAAAAACTTTAATATACGTGAGTTCGATGGAATAGAATTTGATTGGAAAATTTACAATCCGTAGGGCGGGGGTTTATCTCCCGCCGGAACAAACGGTTTGAATTTCTTCTCGGCGGGAGATAAACCCCCGCCCTACAAAGCGTTTGTTTTTTCTGATGATGAGTTCGATGGATATCTGCATCAACAACTTCACCCGTAGGGAGCGGTGCCCTCGCCGCTCCGTTGAACGATTTAGATAAACAAATTGTCTGTGAATAGAAGTGCAGGATTTGATTTATCAAATTTT
>SVQN01000009.1 GCA_015065295.1 Oscillospiraceae bacterium | reverse complement strand
GAAGGCGACACCGGGCTGAACACCGGCGGCATGGGAGCTGTTTCGCCCGTTCCGTTCGTCACCAAAGAGTTTATGAACAAAATCGAGACCAGAATCATCAAACCCACCATCGACGGACTGGCGCAAGACAATATCGACTACAAAGGCTTCATTTTCTTCGGTCTGATAAACGTAGGCGGCGAACCATACGTGATAGAATACAATGCACGCATGGGCGACCCCGAGACTGAAGTCGTCATGCTGCGCATCAAATCAGACATTGTGGATTTGTTTGAAGGCGTAGCCAACGGGAACCTCAACGAAAAGACCATTGAATTTGACGAACGCGCTGCCGTAACTGTCATGCTCGTATCGGGCGGATACCCTGGAGACTACGAAAAAGGCATCGAAATTTTCGGCACCGAAGATGTGAAAGACAGCAGGTCCCCACATGGCGGCAGCGATATACCGCAGATTCCCCCTGAATTTCGGCTTCCAGCCCATTCCGCGGAGAGGGATTTTCGCAAGAACCGTCCCGAGAAACGGCATATACATGGTCAGGCTCATCAGAAGCGTAAAGGCGATCTGATTTCCCTGATTTGAGAAAATACTGGCAATGATCTGCAGAATCCACGCGGTCGAAAATGTCCAGAGGATATAACGGATGAATTGGTTTCTGTCCCATCGGATATTGTTGTTCATGGGATTCTCCTTTCTGACAATTAACATTTAACCTAATTGTTAATTGTATTATATCATACCGGAATCCGCCTGTCAAGAGGGGGAGAGAAATTTTCCAGCGGTCTGCTCCAAATCCATCCGATAACCCGCTATAACATTTTTTGCACCATCTGGTCAATATCCGATAATATGAATAAACTGTATGGAAAATTCAATAAATAAAGAGAATTTATAACGGATTTGTCCCGGAATTATGTATAAAATTGCATTTTCCTATTGCATTCGTCCGAAGATAATGCTATAATCTACGCGGATGCAAATGTTTACATTTACATCCTGATATATATCATTAAAGGAGTACACACTCATGACCCGTAACATGAACGAGGGCAAGAAGCGCGTAGCTACCCTTCTTACTCTCGCACTTGCTCTTCAGCTCGCACCCGCTGCGATGGCTGACGAAGCAGTTGAAACCGCTGCCGCTCCCGCAGCCGCAGCCACTTTCGTGAACGTGTCCGAAAACGGTGAAGACCAGATCTCCCTTTCCGAAGCACGTTCCTACAAGGCTATGATCCCCGTTGACGGCGACGTTGATCCGGCGACCGTTGAATGGACCATGACCAGAGACGCAGAAAAGCCCTACAATGACGCGGAAAAGTATCCGACTCAGATTCAGGGCGGCGCACTGACCGAATGGGTTGCCGGCAACGGTGAAGCATTCTTCAGCGCAGTTACCACCACCGTTGAAGAAATCGACGGTCAGAAGTATGTTGTAGCTGAATTCAGCAACGACACTTACTTCTATGACAGAAGCGGCAATCCCGACTACAGCGCACCTCACGCAAACGGCGGCGCATACCTCGACGCCTGCGGCTGGTTCAACCTCACCGCTTCCGTTGCAGGCGAAGCTCTCGGCTCCGTTAGCGTAAAGATCGCTCCCTACGATTCCTTCCACACCATGGCGGAAATCTACGATGAACTCGACGATATGGTTGAATTCGCCGCAGAAAACACCGGCCTCTATGCGGAACGTTTCTCCATGGGTCTTTCCTCCGGTGAAATCTACGAACCGATGGATATGCCCTATGTAATCATCGCGGACGACGCTTCCTCCGTTGAAGCATGGCTCGCATACGCTGAACTCGCAGAAGGCGATCCGACCGCCGCTCTCGCTGCTATCGAAGCAGGCGAATACGACGATCTCCGCGTTCCGGTTCTTTACTCCAACGTTCACGCAAACGAAGTTGCCGCTGCTGACGGTATCATGGACTTCGGCTGGATGCTTCTCGAAGCTGCCGCTTCCGAAGAAGGCACCATGACCTACAACAACCTCACCGGTTTCACCGCAGAAGGTGAAGCAGAACTCGCTGCCGAACTCGCAGAAGACGGCATCGTTGTTCCCGATCTCATCGCAGAAGACGCTACCTTCCTCGGCTTCATCCATGACGACAACGTGATGAACACCGCATGGGGCGCAAACATCTACTCCGCTGAAATCGACCTCGACAAGTACTACACTCAGGAAACTGTTACCGTTGACGTTGACGCTCTCCTCGAAGATGTATTCTTCATCCTCGTTCCCGAAGAAAACGTAGAAGGCCGCGAATATGTGACCCGTTACGCTTCCAATGGCTACGACCTCAACCGCGACAACTCCTTCCAGACCACCGAAGAAACCCAGAATATGCAGTGGATGATCGGTGCGTTCAACCCCGTATCCTTCACCGAATTCCACGGCCGTGTTGAAGCGTTCCAGGTAGAACCCTGCGACCCGCCGCACGAACCGAACTTCGAATACGACCTTCTCGCTGAACACCTGATGACCGGCGGCGAAGCCCTCGGTATCGCAGCTGTTGCAAACAATGATTCCTTCAACAGCTACACCACTCCTCAGCGTGACTACTTCTACGCCGTAACCGACGAAGAAGGCAATCCCACCTACGACGAAAACGGCAAGCAGATCGGTTACTGGGCTCCGTGGGACGATATGTCCACCTCCTACACTCCCCAGTTCTCCATGCTTCAGGGTACCGTTGCTTACACCGTAGAACTTCCCGCATACAACGATGATGCTGCTGACCTCGTTCAGTACGGTATTCTCGGTCAGGCAAACTACGTTGCAGCTGAAAAGCTCGCTTACGCTGCTGCTCAGGCGAAGATCTGGGAACGCGGCGTAACCAACGCAAACTCCAACGCATTCGAACTCGTCGGCCAGTGGTTCTGCGACCAGTACGACGTTGAAGGTGCTGAAATGGATATCTTCCGTCCCGAATTCGACGGCGAAGGTCAGAACGGCAACTTCTATCCGGAATGCTACATCATCGCTCTCGACGCTGAAAACCAGACCAACCTCCAGGCTGCAAACGACATGATGGTATGGCTCGCGCGCAACGACGTCAAGGTTCTTCTCACCGAAGATGAATTCGAATACGACGGCGTTACCTATCCCGCAGGCACCATGATTATCACCATGTACCAGGCAAAGCGTTCCGTTGCAAACGGCGCACTCTACGACGGCACTCTCATCCAGCAGTGGTCCGACCTCTACTCCGAAGGCATCACCACCTTTGGTGAAACCCGCGGCTTCGACGTTGTTACCGTAGCTGAACCCGCTGCATACGAAGAAATCATCGCAGTCTGCGGCGAATGGGGTTACTATGAAGATGCCCTCGCATTCCGTGCAAACGTTACCTCCGCATTCACCGGTGTTGAAAATGCACAGGTTATCATCTCCAACGCTTCCGAAGATTCCACCGCAGCTGTTAACGCTCTCCTTCAGGCAGGCGAAACCGTTGCTATGGTTACTGACGAAACCAGCGCATTCTACGACGACTTCATCACCTCTTACGCAGCATGGCTGACCGTTGCTGACGACTATGTTGTTACCGCAACCGGTATCGCTTCCGCTGACGCTCCCGCAGCAAACGTAATCACCAAGGCTCCCGCAGTATACCTCACCGGCACTCCCGCTCCCGCATCCGCAGGCTTCGTATACTCCAACCGTGTTACCAACACCAACTGGAACTACGACAACGAAGCTATGGAAATGATGGGCTTCGACGTTACCACCGACCTCGCAGCTGCTGACGCGGTTGTAGGCGCATCCGCTCTTGCTGAAGCTGAACTCGCTGCAGTTAAGGCTGGCACTCCCTACATCGGTTACGGCTCCAGAGCAGGCAAGGGCGCAGACCTCTTCGGCGACGCGATCGTCCGTGATTCCGCTTCCGGTATGGACTGTCTCGGCTACGTTACCTACCCGACCACTTCCCTTGTTAACGCAAGCTACGTTATGGACAACGACGACGTTCTTTACGGCTACGGCGTAGGCTACTACTCTGTTGTTCCGGAAGGCGCAGACGTTCTCGTTCAGATGGACGGCACCAAGGTTCCGACCGAAGGCTTCATCCAGGCAATCACCGAAGAACAGGCAGCCGCTTCCGAAGCATACCTGAACAACTCCGTACAGGCAATCGCTTACAACGGCACCGACGCGGAAGGCAACACCCTCAACGTTGTTCTCTTCGCCAACACCCTGACCCACAAGCTCCACCAGCGCGACGAATACGCGTTCATCAGCAACTTCGTATTCTCCAACCTCCTCGGCGACGCTTACGTTGCAGTTGACGCTGTTGTTGAAGAAGAAATCGCTGAAGAAGAAGCAGTTGTCGAAGAAATCGTTGAAGACGTTGTTGAAGAAGAAGTTGTTGTTGAAGACAACGGTCTCGACATCACCAACGATCCCTTCCTCGCTCCTGTTCGTGAAGCTGTCAAGGCTCTGATCGAAAAGATCATCATCGCTGCTGACGGTCTCGCTGACAAGGTATTCCTTGCTCCCGCTCTCAACAAGTAAGTTTTCCCCCATTTCGAACAGCCGTGCTCTCATGTGCGGCTGTTCTTTTTTCCCCTACAAAATATGCAGGGTGCGAAGGGTTCGGGTGGAGAGACGCGCTTTCTTGAAAGAAAGCTGTGCAAAGAACTTTAATCTGCGGCTGACGGGGAGTTGGGCTTATATGGTGGAGAGGGGGAAAAAGAAAAAATACCGTGGAGTATGGCTTAAATTTGTTAGACCTGTTGACATGATGCTGGTTTTAATTTCTACGAAGTAGGGGAGACGGAAATCAGGGACCGCCCCCCTGATTTCCCACGCCATCTTTCGATTGCGTGATATAGTACGTTACTACTGAATTCAGCTACGGTAAGCGATTTTCCGCGCGGCTTGGCTAACCCGCCGTCCGCGCTTTGCGTCAGTGAGAGCTGCTGACATACGGTTTGCACTAACGATAGCACGCACGGCGACTGAGCCAAGGCGTGCGGGAACCCAAGTAAATGTAGCTGAATTGTAAAAAGGCGCACGATATCCCGGAGACGGAAGTGACCTGTGCTGAACAAAACGGAGTTTTGAGAAGTCGCTCTCCTATTCCTCATAGTCTTTATTCCTCCACGTCAGCGGGCGAAACAAATTTAAACCATACTCCACGGAATATTTCCCTTTTCCCCTCTTCATCATATCAGCTACACAACCCGGCTACCGCAGATTAAAGTTCTTTGCACAGCTTTCTTTTCGACTTGCGTAGCAAGTCGGGAAAGCAGCGTTTCTCCTTCCGCCCCCCTCGCACCCTGTATATTTGATAAAAATCAAAACCACCAGTAAAACTGGTGGTATGCACAAGCCCTAGAAGGGCATATTACCGGCATGCCCCTCAAGAGGCACTGAAAATTTTAACAAGCGCATCTCATGCCCTACAACCAGTAAACCGGTAATTCCCCTTAAATACCTTGCGTATTTTCAAACTATTTATTGTCATTCGCTTCACTCAGAATCTTGTATCTAAAGATTTTTATTCTCACCAGCATAGCTGGTGGTTGTCTTTATCAAAACAAAAAATCCCCATAAAACGGGGATTTTCGTTTATAGTTCAGTAAGTCAGTCAATGACAGCAACGACTTCGACTTCCACGAGTGCACCCTTCGGGAGAGCCTTGACCGCAACACAGCTGCGGGCGGGAGCGGAGGTAATGTACTTCGCGTAGACTTCGTTGAAAGCGGCGAAATCGGCCATGTCCGCGAGGAAGCAGGTCGTCTTGACGATGTTGTCAAAGGAAGTGCCGGCTTCTTCGAGAACGGCCGCGAGGTTCTTCATCACGCGTTCTGCCTGTTCGGTTACGTTGACGCCTTCCATCTGACCGTTTTCGGGGTTCAGCGGAATCTGACCGGAGGTGTAGAGCATATTGCCGGCGACGATTGCCTGGGAGTAGGGGCCGATCGCTGCGGGAGCCTTGGAGGTGGAAATCTTCTTGAGCATGGGATAGTTCTCCTTCATATTAATTTAAAGAATTACATGGTGATTATAATACGACCGTCCGCCGTTGTCAAGAGATAATCCGGATTTTATATTTTTATTGACTTTAGAAAACAGGTGTTGTATAATTTATACAGACAATTTGATCGGATAAGGAAAGGATATTCTATGAATTACGAACAAATCAGTCAGTGGCTCGCCTGCCCGCCGGACGATGCGCGCGGTATGACGCGGTGGTGGTGGTACGGCTGCTGTGTGGAAAAAGACGAAATTGCCCGGGAACTGGACTTCATGAAAAACGCCGGTCTGGGTGGTGTGGAATTACAGATTCTCTACCCCGTTACACCGGACGACGCGGAAAAAGGTCTGCGGAACATCCCCTACGGCTCTCCGGAATTCTACGACATTCTCCGGTACACCGCCGAAGCGTGTGCGGAACGCGGCATGGCGTGCGATTTTACCGCCGGTTCCAGCTGGCCGTACGGCGGCCCGACCGTCGAAGAAGAGGACGCTCAGCAGGAAGCCCTTCCCTATCAGCTCGACGTTCATGGGCCGAAGACCTTCTCCTGCGACTTCACGACCCGGTTTGCGGGTACCGTCTGCGCGGCAGTTATGGGCAAAATGGAAAACTGCGTCATGCTTCCCGAAACCGTCGTCGATATCACCGACAAGTTCCAGATCAAGGAGCTGTTCGGCTGGCCATGGGGAACGGAGCTTGCCGAAATCGAGATTCCCGAAGGAGACTGGAAAATCTGCTTCTTCGTCATTTCCCAGCATCACAACCACGTCGGAAAGCCATCCCGCAACGCACAGGGGCTGGTCATGGATCATTGCAGCCGCCGCGCTGCTGACCGTTTCTTCCGTCAGATGGTCAAGCCCGTTCTGGACAATGCCCCCGGCATCCGCGCGCTGTTCTGCGACTCCATCGAGGTCGAAGGCCACAACTGGTCGGGCGTTCTGCTGGACGAGTTCCAAAAGAGACGCGGATACGATCTGAAGCCGTATATTTATGCGCTCTGGGGCGATATGGGCGAGATCACACCGCACGTCCGGTACGATTACTTCAAAACCATGTCGGAACTCACGATCGAGAACTTCTTCGATCCGCTGACCGACTTTGCTCACGAACACAATACCCTGTCCCGCATTCAGGCGCACGGTACCTGGGGCGACATCCTTCGCGTTTACGCGGCGGCGGACATTCCGGAGGGCGAAACCTTTGGCGACCATCGGATGCTTGAGGTCAACACCATCCACCGCCGTCTGGCGGCATCGGCGGGACATATTTACGGAAAGAACCTCATTTCCAACGAAACGTTCACATGGCTTAAGCGGCCGCGCTTCACGGAAACGCTTGAGGAAATGAAAGCCGCCGTGGACGCGGTCTTCCTTGACGGGATGAACATGATTATCAATCACGGCTACGCGTATTCGCCGGAAAAAGCCGGAAAGCGCGGCTGGCCGTTCTATGCCTCCACGCACATCAACCATACGGTTCCGTGGTGGCCGCTGTACAGCAATCTCGGCGACTACATCCACCGCGCAAGCTCGATCCTGCGCTGGGGTCATCCGGTCGCGGAAGTGGCGGTCTACCTGCCGCAGGCGGATATTTATGCGGACAATATGCTCTCCGAACTGCACCTTGCCATGCGGCTGGAGGAACACCTCGGACGTGCGGACATGGACGCGATCCAGAAAGCCGGCTACTGGTTCGACTACATCAACGACGAAGCCCTGTGCAGTCTCGGCACCATCGGGGACGGTGCTCTGGCCATCGGCGAAAACCGGTACCGCGTGATCGTTCTGGCGGGATGCACCCGTCTTCCGCTCGAAACGGCGGAAAAACTGCGTGATTTTGCGAAATCCGGCGGCATCCTGATCTGTGACGGTATTCCGTCCGACGGATGCGGATTGGTGAATTATAAAGAAAATGCACAGAAGGTGCGTGAACTCATGGCGGAAGCCGCGCCGGTGGTCGCTGACAATCGCCGGGACGCGCTGATTGCCGCTCTCCGTGAACGGTTTGTTCCGGATGTGATTGTCTCCGCGCCGGAAACGGTCGGCTATGTCCACCGTGCAGATGGAGATACGCATCTGTACTTCCTGTCGAATCTGTCGGACGAAGCGAAATTTGTCACGGCATCCTTCAAAGGCAGAAGCGGTGCGGCACGGGCATGGTCGGTCAACGACGGTCAGCCGATCCCGCTGGACGGAGACGGCGAAGAGCGCGGATTCTTCATGGCGGCGCACGGAACAGTCATTGTGGTCTTCTCCGACGAACTGGAAAATGCGCCGGTTGTCACTGTGAACCCCGCCTGCCTGAACGAACTGCCGCTGACCGGATGGACGCTGACCATCGACGGCAAATCTGTTCCCATGGACGAACCGGAATCGTGGGAAGGTCATGACGGCTGGAAGCACTACTGCGGCATGGGCGCATACGAATGCACGTTTGAGGTCGGCGAAGGAGAATCCAATTCCGTCCTCTGCCTGACCGGTCTGTCGGCGGCAGCGAGAGTGTACGTCAACGGTGAACTTGCCGGAGATGTTTGGACACATCCGCTGGAACTTTCCCTGAAGGGAAAACTGCATACAGGAATGAACACCGTCCGCATCGAAGTGTATTCGACTCTCGTAAATGAAATGATGACCGACGGAAGCTACGAAGCTCTGCCGGACGTTCTTCCGGAATGGCCTTACTACGGAACGGTCATCAATATCCAGCGCAAGGCGCGCCTCAACTGTATGCGCGAATTTACCGAACAGAAAGACGTACTGAAAAGCGGTCTCTGGGGACGCGTAAGTCTCCGCAGAGAATAAATCCGCATCCATAGAATGGAGGATTTTCCATGAAATCTGTATTTTCTCCCGAAAAAGACGGTTTTCTGACCGGCCGCAGAATCGAGTGGTTCCATCACACATCCCTGCCGGAATGGGGATATGCCGAAGAACAGACCGACACCTTTGCCGTTTTGCATCCGTCCGGCGACTGTGCGGCGGAAACCTATCCGCTGTACGTTGTGTTCCACTCGGCGGGACATGACGTTTACTCCACGGTTGCCTGCACCTGGCAGCCGGGCAATCACGACATTTATCACGCGCCGAAGGATATGTTCGCGCTGTACCTCGACTGCCGTCAGCACATGAACGACTGGTGGTGGGGCGGCAACTCCGCGCACGACATCATCGGCGAGGGACGCGAAGGCACCGAAAAGCAGCCGGTCGAAAACCGCGCGATGGCGACCATTGAATGGGTAATGAAGAATTACCCCATCGACTGGAACCGTGTGTACGCGGTCGGCAATTCGATGGGCGGCAGCGGTGCGCTCGGCATTGCGATGTGCCGCGGCGACGTGTTTGCGGCGGTCAAGGCGAACGTTCCGGCAGGCGTTGTCCACATGGAAGCGCGCTGCTGTCTGAACGGCGGGGCTCCCGAAGGATTCAGACTTCCCGATCCGCCGGTTCTCGTGGATTATTCCGCACAGAACGACGGATGGTCGAAAGGTCACGAACGTCTGTACCGCGGAATGCGCGACAGGAAATATGCGGTTCTCGGCTACTGGGGAATGTTCGGACACGAAAACAACAACGCGAAGATCTATGAGGTGAATGACCTTGTTCATTCGTTCGATCTGTTCAGCGTCCGTCTCAACGAAGCCTACCCGGTCTTCACGAACGCGGACTGCGACGACGTTCTGCCGTGGTCGGACGACGGTACGGTTATTCATGAAAATGCCGGACAGGTCAACAGCTTCTTCCGCTGGGACAAGGCTGAGGAAACCCCGAACAGCGTTTCGATTGGTCTGCGCCTGCTGAAAGCGGATGAATGGGAATCCCGCGTGACCTTCCCGACCTGTGCGAAAGCCGACGTGACCATGCGCCGTCTGCAAAAATGCCGCTTTGCGCCCGGAACCATGGTCAACTGGACGTACGGCGATTGCTCCGGCACCGTCAGGGCGGATGACAGCGGACTGGTCACTGTTCCCGCGCTCGAAATCACGGCGGAACCGACCGTTCTTACGCTCCGCCGCATGGAAGTTTCGGACATTTCCGCGGAATACAACCGTACGGCGGACAAAACCGGTTATGCTGACGGTACGCTGACCATCCGTGTTTCCGGCGGTCTTCCGGACGAATACCGCGCATACTGGGCAGACGAAACCGGCGCGCGTGCCGATTATACCGCGTTTGCGCCGATCATCTGTACCGGCGAAACGACCGTGTATTCTCTTGTTCCGCGCACGCTGATTCCCTGCGGTGCGGATCGGATTCTTGTATATCCCGTGATGAATGGCGAAGTTTCCGGAATTTCCGCCTGTGCGATGCTTCCGGAAGGCGTGTCCGACTACGATTTCGGCAAAGCGGACTACGAATTGCAGGTTCAGAGCGACATTCACATCACGCTCGACCAGAACCACATCCACAACCGGCACTTCATAAACGTGCTGGAAGAAATCAAGAGACTCTCTCCGGACAGCATCGGGCTGTTCATCAACGGCGATACCGGCGACAATGCCGACCCGCGCCAGTACGAAAACGCGCAGGAAATCATCCGCAATGCCGGTGAAGGCGCGCCGAAGGTCTACTTTGCCATCGGCAACCATGACCTCGGCTTCGACAACACGCCGTACGAAATCCGTCTGGCGAACTTTCTCAGGGGAACGAACAACGAGGGGGACAAATCCTACTTCGACCGCTGGATCAACGGACTTCACTTCATCTTCCTCGGCGGCGAAAAGGTCGGCGGACACGCTTGGCTGTCCGAAACGCAGCTCACATGGCTCGATGAAAAACTCGCAGAAAACCGTGATCCGGGCCGACCGGTTTACGTCTTCCTGCATCAGGGCATGATCGACACGGTGGCGGGAACGTTCGCGTACCAGCACTGGCACGGCGTTACCCAGACGAAGGAGCTGGCGGCGGTTCTGAAGAAGTATCCGGAAGTCATCATGTTCGCCGGACACAGCCACTGGGTTCTGAATTCGCTTCACTCTATGAAATTCCGCGACAGTAATTTACCGACGATCTTCAACACCTCCTCCGGCGGCTATCTCTGGGACGATGAATCGGAAATCACCGGACGCGGCATCGAAGGCTCGGAAGGATATTATTTCTACGGATATAAAGATAAGGTGATCGCACGCGGGCGCGATTTTGCTGCCGGAAAGTGGATTGCCTCCGCACAGTTCATCGTGGATTACAGCGATCTTTCCTGAGAAGCCGTTTAGTAGCGACTGATGAGGTGAAAAACGTACAATTTGGAGATACTAAACAAGTTCTGAGAACGGAGAACTGATCGTTTTCCGAAACAGTCCATAAACAAATCCATAACAAACAAAATTTTACATAAAGGAGACTTTACCATGCGTTACATCGTTGACCATGACCTGCACATCCACACACAGCTTTCCCTCTGCTCCGGACATCCGGAACAGACCAAGGAAACCATTCTGAAGTACGGGATCGACAATGGACTGACGACCCTCTGCCTGACCGACCACATGTGGGACAGCCGCGTTCCCGGCGCGTCCGGCTGGTATCAGCAGCAGCCCTACGAACGCATCTGTCAGGCACTTCCGCTGCCGGAAACCGACAAAGTCCGCTACCTCTTCGGCTGTGAAACCGACCTTGACCGCTATATGACGGTCGGTGTATCGCCCGAACTCATGGAAAAGCTCGACTTCATCATCATTCCGACGACGCACCTCCATATGCACGGCTTCACCCTCGACGGAAGCGAAGGCGTGGAAGAACGCGCGAAGCTGTGGATCGACCGTTTCGACGGTGTTCTTGATATGGATCTGCCCTTCCACAAGGTCGGGATTGCTCACCTGACGTGCAGCCTGATCTACCGCGACCACTACATCGAAGTGCTGAAGAGCATTCCGGAAAGCGAATACCGCCGTCTGTTCGCCAAGGCTGCGGAAAAGGGCATCGGCATCGAGCTGAACTTCCCGTCGCTGAATCTGAACGACGAAACGCGCGATCCGACCCTTCTTCCCTACCGCATCGCCAAGGAAGAAGGATGCAAATTCTACTTCGGCAGCGACGCGCACACGCCGGATGGACTGGCCGGTGCAAAGAAGAATTTCGAAAACATCGTCGATCTTCTCGGACTGGAAGAAAGCGATAAGTTCAAGCTTGCGTAAGAGGTACTGTGAAATACATTGAAGATAATCGCCGAATCTGGGACGCACGTTCCGAATCTGAGGATACATGGTCTATCCCTGTAACCTCGGAACAGATTCAGCGTGCCCGAAACGGTGACTGGAGCATTGTTCTGACTCCGACTAAGCCCGTTCCTGATGACTGGTTTCCGAAACCGCTTTCCGGCAAAAAAATATTGTGTCTGGCAAGCGGCGGCGGACAGCAGGGACCGATTCTGGCAGCAGCCGGTGCGGAAGTGATTATTTTTGACAACAGCAGAAAACAATTGGAAAAAGACGAATTTGTTGCGGAAAGAGATTCACTGGAACTGAAAACCGTTCAGGGAAATATGCAGGATTTGTCGGCATTTAAGGATGAATCTTTTGATTGTATCATCCATCCGTGGTCAAATGGTTATGTGGATAACATCCTGCCGGTATGGAAGGAATGCGCGAGGGTTCTGAAACGAAACGGTCTCTTGCTGTCCGGATTCGGAAATCCGCTGGAATATTTGTTTGATGCCGCAAAACTTGAACAGGGGATTCTGGAAGTAAAGCATTCCATCCCCTATGCGGATATCGACCATCCCGAAGATCCGGATATTCAGAGAATTGCAGCTGCGGACGGGTATATCTGGAGTCACACTCTGGAACAGCAGATTCAGGGGCAGATCGAAGCCGGTTTTGCAATCATCGGTTTCTATGAAGATATCGGCGGAACCGCATTGGATCGTTATATCTGTACTTCGATTGCGACAAAAGCTATCAAGTTGTAAAAGAACAGGGGAAAACTTTACCATAAAGTCTTCCCCTGCTCTTTTTCTTCTCTCCCGGCAGGAGAGTTTTGGTCGATAATGCGGGTGTTGTAAGTTTGGAATAGATATGTTATACTTTGTACAGAAGCAGAGCTCGGCTTACTTTTTTGGTTTGAGAGGTACGAACATGAACAACATCGGACAACGAATCCGGGAACTCCGGAAGAAAAACGATCTGACACAGGAAGCTCTGGCGGATTTTCTGGGCATCACTTATAAGGCGGTCAGCAAATGGGAATGCGGCATGACGGTACCGGATATCTCGCTGATTATGCCGTTATCCAGAATTCTCCATGTAACGGCGGATGAACTGCTCGGAGGAAACACCGAAGAAGCGGATCTGCGCCGTGCCGAGCTGGATGAACGATGCGAAAACAACTGGAAATACGATCAGCAGGAAATGTATGAACTGGCACTGCAGGCGGTGAAGGAATATCCGGGAGACTACAAATATCTTACATGGCTGGCAAATATGGAATATTATATGGC
This sequence comes from Oscillospiraceae bacterium, assembly GCA_015065295.1. Lineage (GTDB taxonomy): Bacteria > Bacillota > Clostridia > Oscillospirales > CAG-272 > UMGS1696. The sequence goes on along the minus strand of SVQN01000009.1, from coordinate 41,581 downwards.
TTATGAAGATCAGTACAGAGAAGACCCGGCAAAGCCCTATTCCCCGGAAATGATCGAGCGTTCCATAAAGCACAGCAATATGGTGATCGAAGGCTGTACGGACTACCGTCTGCGCGAAAAAGCGATGTGGAATGCCATGATCTGCTGTCGGTATTCCGATCAGCAGGACAAGGCTCTGGAATACGCGAAAATGTTTCCCGAGAGGAAGCCGATCACCCGAGCCAGAGCAATGGAAGTCTGTCTGGATGGAGAGGAACTGATTGTACAGCGTCAGGCAATTTCCTACGAGGCTTTACATGAATTCTGTATGTCCCTGATGGAACTATATCGTTTTGCCAATCGGAAAGAACCTCATGTGATGGCAGCCCTTGACACCGAAGAAGCGGTGCTCAAAACGATATTTTCCGACGGAAATTATCTTGATTTTCACTGGCATCTGTACTGTGTCTATGAAAAACGGACTCAGCTCGAATGCCGCGCGGGAATGTATGACAAGGCAATCGAATATCTGAAAATCATGCTGGATCATGGGAAACAATACCGGCAGACACTGGAAGGTTTGACTGAACACACCTGCGGTATCTTCAGTCGTCTCAATATCACGTTTGTACACGGCGGGAACTCTCTTCCGACCGTCCGGAACGGAGCATGGGATTTGCAGAAACCGTTTATGGAAATGGTTCGTGAGGAACTGATGACCGAAGAAGTATACGCACCTCTCCGGGAACGCGAAGATTTTAGAAAATTGCTGGAATAAAGCAAACAAAGGATATCCTTGCAGAAAGGATATCCTTTGTTTTTATTGATGAACTTTACATTCGCACGGACATCATCGTCATGCCGTGGTCGAAGTACCGTTCCAGTTCGAATTCGTACCGGCCGAAATCGCGGCAGAGTGCTTCCCAGAGCTCATGCGCCTTGGCATCCTCGCCGACGGCTTTGGCAGTCATGACCTCCGCCAGACGTTCGCAGTATTCCGCATGGCGCAGAAGCAGCCGCATGGACACGGTCTGTGCGCGGTACGGGGAGACATAATTCTGTTCCGCGATCGCACGTCCTTCGGCGGCAATGGAGGCGACGGTTTTCAGCGTTTCCGCGTGATCGGGGTTGTAGAAGCGTCCCTTTTCATAATCGGCGGAACGCTCGCCTTCCATGTAGGCGAAGTCGAACGCTTCGCTCATGCGTGTGAGATACTGCTTGACATCCGTCCAGACTTTACCGTAGCAATGAGCGAGATAATCGTCCGCAACTGCGTCGAAATCGCAGTTCTCATCGAGCAGAGCGGCCGCGTAAACAGCAATTGCCAGACCGTTCGGGAAGAAGCACCGCTGGGAACCGTCCTCAACGATGCCGTCCAGACCGACGGTACGGTAAGCGCGGATATCCTCGAAAATGCGGCGGCTGAGGGTCATCATGCCGGGATCATAGCACATGTGCCGCCAAAAATGGTATTCGTAAGTGAAGCAGGGGCCGTGCCAGTCCTTCTGCCAGTCGAGCAGGAACGCGGCATTTTCTTCGGAAGAGGTCGGCGATGCCCAGCGGTTGCGTTCGAATTCCGGCGGCGGAACGATTTTATCCCGGCAGACGCTTCCGGTATAGGATCGCTGGATCGGCGCGTACAGAAGCGCGAACCGTTCGGGATTTTTGATCGTCTCCTGACGGGGCGCAAACAGCGTATCGACATAGGCAATGAAGACGATCTTTGACGACAGATTCCGGCGGGTCAGCTCTTCGTCCAGTTCGTTCATAATCATAATATAGTAATCGGACGGACGGAGTTTCTGGCATTCTTCGCATTCGCAGTGGTTGCGGGAACCGTCCGCGAGCCAGACGTGGATATAGGAAACGTTCTGATGCGTTTCCGCGTAATCGGCAATAGCCTGCGCCATGATCGTGCGGACTTCCGGCTTGGACATACAGAGGTTGGTGTTCAGCGGAACGCCGCCCCAAAGCTTGCGTTCACCGTCAATCAGCGCGAGATACTCTTTGACATTTTCGGGGATTTCCTGCTTGCTCTGTGCCCAGCCTTCCGTGGAGGAAATGCCGAACGGTTCCGCCGTCCAGCCGTGTCCCATGTCGTGGAACTGTAAGCCGCGCTTGGCGATTTCGACTTCACACTGTCGTTTCCACTGGAGAACGGTTTCGGGTGTAACCGGTTCCGGCGAACGGTTTTCTTCGTTGTGACGGTGGGTGTAGTAGGTATTGTAGTAGGTGAACGGGATGTCGAACTCGAGCATATAGACGTTCATTTCGAGCTTGGCGTAGAAGTCGATGGTCTCGAGCATGGACTGCTGGTATTCCGCGCCTTCGTTGCACTGTCCCCGGAACCGGCTGGATGCCTTATGACGGTATTCCACCGGCTGAACGTCGGCAATCGGGATGAATTCCCCATCCACGCCGGGATAAAGCCAGCGGCAGCCGTTTTCCTTCAGATAGCGGTAGACGGCGAACAGGACGCTGCGCGGATTGCTCCCGGCAAGAATCCCGCCGTTTTTGTCGGCGATGATCTGCACAACGTCGTCGAGGACGGGATCGTCCACGTCCGAGGTATCCAGCGCGAAATCGTCCAGCAGACCGAGACGGAACCCATCCTCCGCATCGGGAACGTAGGCAATGGCGATATCGCCGCAGGACGGCATCATCATCCGAAGGTATTTTTTGAGTTCCTCCGCCGCAAAGTCGATCACATGATCGGCACGGAGTTTGTTGATCGTAATCATGAAGAATCCTCCATTCTGTAGGTTGGAAGCGGTTCTTATTTATTTGTCCGACAGTGTCCAGCCGTGGTCACCGTGGTAGATCATCAGACGGGTCATGCCGCCGTCGATGCAGATGTTTTCTCCGGTGATGAATCCCGCCTGATCCGAACACAGGAACAGGATCATCGACGCGATATCCATCGGATGTCCGACCCGTCCCGCGGGCTGCTGAACGGCATCGGGACCTTCCCAGATGGTTCCAACGGTATCGATCCATCCGGGAGAGATCGAATTGACGCGTACTTTCCCGGAAAGACTGACCGCCAGTGCATGAGTGAGTGCGGAAATCCCGCCTTTGGCAGCCGTATAGCTTTCGGTTTCCAGCTGACTCATCCGGTCGCGTGAAGAGGAAATATTGATGATCGAGGCGTTTTCCGCGAAATACGGCTGAAACAGCTTCGCCAGATAGAACGGCGCGGTCACGCCGACCTGCATGGCATACATAAAATCCTCGTAGGAGGCGGACGAAATCCCCTTCATCTGCGGCGGTGCGTTGTTGACGAGGATGTCCACATGACCGTAGTCCGCAATCACTTTGGCAGCAAATGCTTCAAGGGTCGCTTTGTCGGCGATATCGCCCCTGAAATACGGGCTGCCGTTTCTGTCAATCGTACAGACGTGCGCCCCACGTCGTGCGAATTCTTCCGCCGTACACTGTCCGATCCCGTGGGATGCGCCGGTAATTACAACGACTTTTCCGGTATAATCGAAATTCATACGCGTTTATTCCCCGAGATATTCCTGCACCTCGGCACCGCCGCAGGGCATATTCACCTGACGAACCCAATACCGGTAGCGCATCCGTTCCAGTTCGGTCGAATGGTTCAGCGTGACGCACGCACCGGCCGCAGACGATGCCGCACCTGCACGGGTGATCTTGTAGGTCACGGTTTCCGCTGTATCGTAAACGCGTGATGCATCCGTGTAGAGCTTGTCGGTAACGTTCTGCGCGATCTTTTCGTAAACAGGCGAACTATCCACGGCGCGCCAGATATCCACGGCTCCGTCAAATGTCCACGAGAGCAGACCGGAACGGTTGGCGCGGACTTCGGTCGGAACGGGCAGCTTTTCCCATGCGGGAATGTCGGTGATGGTATAAGTCTTTCCGATTTCGGTAGCAAAAATAAGGTGATCCGCATCTGGTGCTTCCGCCGCAAAGTCACGCGCAGCCTTTCCGATGCCCGGATAGGACAGACGGCATTCTTCGCCTGCCATGGAAATCACACTGATCGTATCCGCACAGCCGTTTTTCCAGTGAACGCTGAGATCGAAACCGCCGCGTGCCCGGAGTCCGCGGAACGAACCGTCTTTCCATGCGTCCGGAAGAGTCGGAAGCGGACGGATGTAGGATTCGTGGCTCTGGAGCAGCATTTCCGCTACGCCGGACGTGCCGCCGAAGTTGCCGTCGATCTGGAACGGCGGATGGAAGTCCCAGAGATTCGGGAGCGTCCGCTTGCCGATGAGGTTCGAGTACAGCTTGTGGGCACGGTTGCCGTCGCCGGTTCTTGCCCATGTGTTGAGACGGTGTGCGAGTGCCCAACCGGTCGATTCGTCGGAACGGAGGTCGAGGGAGACCTTCGCGGCGTCGAGCCATGCGGGCGTTTCGGTCTGGATGGACGTGCCGGGATAAAGACCGACGAGCTGGGAGATGTGGCGGTGACGGTATTCGCCGACTTCGCCGTAGAAATGTTCCTCGCGGTATTCCTTGATCTGCCCGCTCCAGCCGACCTGTACGGGGTCGTACCGGTCAATCTGTTCGCGGACGGTGCGGATGACGGCCAGGTCTTCCTTCGGGAGCGTGTCTTCGCCGAGAAGTTCCACGCATTTCAGAAGATCCATGCCGTTTTCCCAGATCATCTGCTGGTCGAACGCACAGCCGACCGTGTGGTAATACTGAACGTGATTGCCCCACTGGTTCGAGAGAATCTGTTCGGGCGACGCGGAAAATACAGACAGATACTGACCGTCGTAGTCGCGGACAACCTTGCAGAGGAATTTCGCCATGGCAAGGAGCGCGGGATAGGTCACTTCGCGCAGAACGGTTCTGTCGGCGGTGAAAGCGTAGTATTCCCAGAACAGCTTGGAGGTCAGACCGCCCGTACCGGGACCGGAATGTCCGCCGGGGCCGCTGATCGTGTAGGAATAGTTCCCCGTACCGATCGTCCAGCCGCAGTCGCCTGGAACATCGGACGCATTTTCGGGAACGGTATTTTTGATGTAGGAGGAAGCGAAGGTTTCCGCCTGCGGACGGAACGCGAGATAATACTTGAGGTACGCGTCAAAGGTTTCGGCAAGTCCGGTGACAAACGCCGGCCAGTAGTTCATCTGGACGTTGATGTTGTGCCAGTAGCCGCTGCCCCACGGGGAACGGTCGTGGCAGTTCCAGACGCCCTGCAGATTTGCGGGCAGACATCCGGGACGGGACGACGCGATCAGGAGATACCGTCCGAACTGGAAATAGAGTGCTTCGAGATAACGGCTCTGTTCGCCCTTGGAATATGCTTCCAGAAGCTCGTCCGTCATCTTTTCCGGTACGTCCGTTTCGCCGAATTCAACGGAAACGGGATCAAACAATGCGCTGTGATCGAACATATGGCGGTCACGGAGATCGTCGTAGGAGTGCGTCAGCGCATCTGCCGTGATCTGTTCCGCCAGCGGGAGCGGATCGAAGTCGCGGAGCTTTTTGTGGTTGTCCGGTTCGGTGAACACTTCCGGACGGAGTTCGTAGTTGGTCGCGCCGCAGAAAACAAAGTCGGTTTCGGTGGCATCGGCGATGGTCAGACCGCCGTTTTCCGCCGTGACGGTTCCGTCGGTGCGGACGGTCAGCTGTGCCGCAAACCGGAGACGGTACGCGCACATGACGCCGGTCATGGTGATGGTATTGCCGTCGGATGTGACTTCGCCGCGCTTTTCACGGCCTTCCTCTTCGGTGAGGAACGGGATTTTCACTTCCGCGGTCAGCGTGACCGGCGCGGAGGTGCGGATTTTTCCGGCAATGGTGCGGTCGGGATAGGAGGCAAAATACTCCCTCTCGACATGAACGCCGTCCGCATCGTAACGGACATACGCAAGTGCATGGTCGATGTCAAGACCGCGTTCGTAATTCTGCACGGATTCCTCGTCATGCGGGAAATGGAAATACAGGTCGGCAAAGCTGTTCAGACCGCCGAGATGTCCCGGGTTTTCCGTAGAATTTTCCGTGACCTGAATCCGTTCGCGCTTCACGCCACCGAAAACGTTTCCGCCGGTGTAGGAGTTGCCGATGGGCATCGAATACCGCTCCCAGCCTTCTTCATTGTCGGGAGCCGGTTTGTTGTAACGAAGTTTCAGTATCATAATATGGGTTCCTTTCCGGAAATGAATCCAAAATTATTTTGACATATATGGGAAATGTTCGCGTACCACGCGGACATCGGCAAGAAGCGGCTGGCTCTTCGTCGCCAGTTCATCGTATTCCTGCACGCAGAGATACATGACGCAGCCGAGCATCGGGCCGATCATGCGGTGGAGTGCGTAATGCGAGCCGCCGGAGAGGAACAGGAACGGGACGTCCAGCGTTTCCTTCAGGAGGGACGTGATGCGGAGGTTCTCGAGCTGTTCCGCTTCGGAATTTGCGGCAGTCACGATTTTGACGATATCCGCGCCGCGCTTCTGCTGTTCGAGAGCGATGCGGAGGACTTCTTCGGCGGGGGTATATTTCAGAACGTGAGAGGACATCAGCACTTCCCCGCCCGCCTGATGAATCCGGTCGATCAGCCGGCACTGTTTGTCAATGGCGGTAGCATCATCGGTCAGTTCCTGCGGGTGACGGCAGAACAGGTCGCCCATGATATCGCAGAGGGTCGCGCCGCGTTCGGCAAGAGTGACAAGACCTTCGGCGATTTCGTCATCGGTCATGCCGTTGTTCAGACCTCCACGATAGTTGGTAACGTAAACCGGACGGCCTTCCATTGCTTCAAAAATCGAGCGGATAGTGGCTTCGGTACGGTATTCATGTTCAAGCTGGCACTGCTGGAAGCCGAAAGCGGTACAGCCTCCGTCAATCGCGCGGCGGATGGTAGACAGTGCGTTTTCCGGCGTCCGCGACTGGATCATACAGCAGTACAGCGGCTCGGAATGTCCGAGAAAGGTGGGTTTGGTCATGGCAGTTTTTACCTCATTTTCAGTGTTCAAGCTCCTGATACTTCCTGAACATCACTTCAATCGACTTTTCAAACGGCTTCTTCAGTGCGGCAAACGCAGACGCGATATCTTCTCCGCCAGCATTGTAGAAACGGAAATGGCTGTTCGGCGTATTGGTCAGAGAGGTACCGTAAGCGAATACAAAATCGAACGTTGCGCCCTGGCGGATGATGTCAAGCATTTCATGCATATCTTCATCGCTCGCGTATTTGGTCTTGAGGGCAACTTCATAATACTTCGGGGAGACGTAGGAATAGCTGTAATATGCGAGAGTTTCCATAACCTTGGAGGTCAGGTCGAGATTCTTCGTGGTCAGCGGAACGAAGAGGGCGGAAGTGGAGGTACCGAGCTGGCTGATGTACTTTTCCTGCGTTTCGTCGTACTTCGGCATGGGAAGAATGCCGTAATCGGCTTCCATGTCGCGGAGATATTCGGTGGAATAGAGGAAGTTGCACATCGTTGCGGCATTGCCCTGTGCAAAATAGTTCATCGACTTGAAGGACTGGTCGTCAATGGAGCTGTAGGACAATGCGCCGGGACTCTGGTGGAACGAACGCATCTTTTCGTATGCCGTTGCGAACTTTTCGGTCAGTCCGAGGAACACGGGCGTACCATCTTCCGCCAGTTCAACTACCTTCAGGTCGAGCGAGGTCTGCCATGTCCCGTTCGGAACATATTCGCCGATGAAGGTAAGACGGTCATCTTCCGTAAAGGTACCGTCGCCGTTCAGGTCGATCGCCATATCACTGCACTGCGCGATGAAGGTGTCGAGCGTCCACTGATTGGAGCGGACAAGTTCGTAGAGGTCAACGTCCGGTTTCTGTTCCTCCCAGATGTTCTTGTTGAAGAACGTGACGGTCATATCCTTGTAAAGCGAAAGCGACGCATCGCCGAGGAAGCCGTACAGTTTTCCGGCAACGGAGAAGCGGCTGTACATATCGGCTACCCACCACGGATTGTCAAAATTGGTGTACTCCAGCGATTTGCCGTCAATAAAGCAGCCGGTGGAGGAGATGGGCATAACGCAGACGATGGTATTGTTGACCAGATCGTAAGCGGCATCCCCGGCCGTAACCGCCTGTGTGATTTTGGCATTGAAGGTGTCCTTGGCAGGCCAGTTGCCGTCCTCCAGAACGATATCGAGGTCGATTCCGAGATATTCCTCGACCTTCCGGTCTTTTTCGAATACCGCGTCCGTGACCACGTCGCCGGTCATTTCTTCGACGTTGAATTCGTAGGTTTTTGTGGAGTTGGTCAGAATGGTGAACGTCGCGCCGCCGTTGTCTTCGGAGGCAAATCCAAGGATTTCTTCATCGGACGGAGGTTCGGTTTCGGCAGGGGTTTCTTCAGCAGGGGTTTCGGAAGGATTGGCAGCATTTGCGGAATCGGCTGCGGCAGGTTCTTCCCCGCCGCCGCAGGAAACGATGGACGGAGCGAGCAGAAGAGCAAGAAGAAGGCAGGCAAACAGTCGTTTTTTCATAGCGGGAATCCTTTCTGAATGATGTATCGTAAATTTTTATTTCCAAATCAGTGCCAGCGGCCCATCGCGTCCCGGCCGCCGTCGATCATGATGTTGGTGCCGTTGATGAACTGCCCCTTGTCCGAGGCGATGAACAGGATCAGGTCGATGATTTCCTGCGGATCGGCGGCACGTCCGAGAAGGGTTTTCATGTTCGCCATCGCGGGACGGGTCAGAACCGGTCCGGGCGAAACGCAGACGCAGCGGACGTTGTACTTTGCTCCGTACTGCGCGAGGGATTTTGTCAGACCGAACATAAGGCCGCTCTTGGCGGTCGGATAATCGGTACCCGCACCGTCGCCTTCCATGCCGGTGATTGAGCCGATGTTGATGATGAGCCCGCTCTGCTGTTCACGCATCTGCTTCATAACAGCGTGTGCGAAGTAGAACGGGCCTTTGAGGTTCACGTCAATGCCCCAGTCGTAGACGTCGATCGGCACGTCGGGGAATTCGAGGGAGCCGTCCACCTTGAGCATCCGGCGCGCGGTTCCTCCGGCGAAGTTTGCCATGAGGTCGATGGAGCCGAACTCCGCAACGGCGCGGTCACGGGCGGCGCAGACCTGTTCATAGTCGCGGACATCGCAGACGATCCCGCAGGCACGTCCGCCGTCTTTGGCATTGATTTCGGCGACCTTTTCCATGAGGACGGGTTCGTTCACGTCGCACATGAGGACGTTCCCGCCTTCGGCTGCCCAGCACTGGGCAAACAGCAGCCCCATCCCGGATGCCGCGCCGGTGGAAATGGCAGTTTTGTTGGCAAATTGCATAGATTGTTCTCCTTTGCGAATCGGATTTTGTTGAGTTTATTATAACATAGCAAACAGGTAGCCGTCAAGTAAATCCTGTGGAAAAATATTCGGATTCCATATTGAAAATCCCCTGCAAACACGGTATAATATAAGCGAATGCATTACGCAAATCCAACATCCGAAAGGAATTCCTCATTATGTACAGATGCGAACATCCCAAGCCGCAGTTTGAACGCGCGGCATGGGTCAATCTCAACGGCGAATGGCAGTTCGAAATCGACCGCGGCAACTCCGGCGTGGCACGCAAGCTCTACGAAGACACCGTGACCCTCGGCGGAACCATCAACGTTCCCTTCTGCCCGCAGTCCAAGCTCTCCGGCGTGGAAGACAAGGACTTCATGACCTCCGTATGGTACAAGAAGGTTGTCGAACTCACCGAAGAACAGGTTTCCGGCATCGTTTACCTCCACTTCGGCGCGGTTGACTACCTCTCCACCGTTTACATCAACGGCAAGTGCGCAGGCAAGCACAAGGGCGGCTACGTTTCCTTCAAGGTTGACGTGACCGAATTCGTTCATGCAGGCGAAAACATCATCTGCCTCCATGCGGAAGACGACGAACGCGACCGTCTCATTCCGCGCGGCAAGCAGTCCGAATGGTTCTACTCCCACGGCTGCGACTACACCCGTACCACCGGTATCTGGCAGACCGTCTGGATGGAATTCGTTCCGAAGACCCATATCGAAAAGGTAAAGTATCTCACCGACGTGGAAGCGGGCACCCTCACCGTGATTGCCGATCTCTGCGGCGCAGGTACGCTGACTGCGGCTGCTTCCTTTGAAGGCACCGACTGCGGTACGGCATCCGTTGCTTCCGCCGGCGGTCAGGCGATTCTGACCCTCGCTCTCACTGAAAAGCACCTCTGGGAACTCGGCAAGGGCGGTCTCTATGATCTCGTTCTCACCTATGGTGATGACGTTGTCAAGAGCTACTTCGGTCTCCGTTCCATCGCTTACCGTGACAACAAGTTCTTCCTCAACGGCAAGTCCGTCTTCCAGAGACTCGTTCTCGACCAGGGCTTCAATCCGGAAGGTGTTTACACCGCTCCCTCGGACGAATTCCTCGCAGCGGACATCGACCTCTCCATGGCGATGGGCTTCAACGGCGCACGTCTCCATGAAAAGGTATTCGAAGAACGCTTCCTGTACCATGCAGACAAGAAGGGTTATATCGTATGGGGCGAATATCCGAACTGGGGTCTTGACCACTCCTACGCGGATTCCATCTACGGCATCCTTCCCGAATGGCTCGAAGAAGTCGAACGTGACTTCAACCATCCCGCCATCGTCGGCTGGTGTCCTTTCAACGAAACATGGGACATGAACGGCCGCCGTCAGTGCAACGATGTTCTCAACCTCGTTTACAATGCGACCAAGGCGGCAGACCCGACCCGTCCCTGCATCGACACAAGCGGCAACTACCACGTTGACAAGACCGACGTTTACGACGTTCACGACTACGAACAGGATCCTGTGAAGTTCGCGGAACACTTCTCCGACTTCAATGAATTCGGTACCATGTCCAACGGCATCGGCAAGCGTCAGCACTATGACGGAAAGACCCCGTTCTTCGTAAGTGAATACGGCGGAATCCGCTGGACGGACAAGCAGGACGGCTGGGGCTACGGCAATGCACCGAAGACCGAAGAAGAATTCCTCACCCGTCTGAAGGGTCTGACCGACGTTATGCTCGACGACGACCGCATCTTCGCGTTCTGCTACACGCAGCTTACCGACGTTGAACAGGAACAGAACGGTCTTTACACCTACGAACGTCAGCCGAAGTTCGATCCCGCGGTCGTTCACGAAATCTTCGCACGCAAGGCTAAGATCGAAGACTGAGTTCCCGTTTTCTCTGATTCTTCACACAAAGAAAACTTCCGGATTTTCTGATATCCGGAAGTTTTTTATTGTACACTATTTACAAATCCATAAAAATACGCTATAATGGGTTATACTGAATGACAAATATTCCACAAGGAGGACATTCTATGGAAATCCGTAAACAAAACGAACACGGGATCATCTGGCACAACCCGAATTCCTTCTTCCGCTACAACGGCTGGCCGTCCGTCTGCAAGGACGACGAAGGCACGCTGTATGCGGTATGCTCGGGCTTCCGCGTATCCCACATCTGCCCGTTCGGCAAGACCGTTCTCTTCAAGAGCTGGGACGAAGGCAAAACGTGGTCGATCCCGATGGTCATCAACGACACATGGCTCGACGACCGCGATGCCGGTGTGATCTGTCTCGGCGGCAAGACCATTCTCGTGACCTGGTTCTGCCATCCGGTGACAAACTACACTGTCCATTACCGGGACGCGATCCGCAATTCGTGGGGAGGCTCCGGCGGCGTACTGGATATGTACGGCTCCATTCCGGAAGAATTCACGCACGGCGGCTCGTTTGTCCGCGTATCGCATGACGGCGGCATGACATGGGGCAAAACGGTACAGATTCCCGTATCCGCGCCGCACGGTCCGATTCTTCTGAAGGACGGAACGATTCTCTATCTCGGCAAGGAACATTTCTCCGAAGGAAAAGAAAATCCCCATGTCGTTTCCACATGGATCAGCACCGACGAAGGGCGTACATGGACGAAACGCGGCGAACTTACTACGCCGGAAAGAACGAGCTGGGACAATTTCCACGAACCCCATGTCGTTGAACTCGACAACGGCCGTCTGATCGGCATCATCCGCGCACAGGGTCCGGAAGTGGCGCACGGCTTCACGATGTATCAGAGCATTTCCGACGACGGCGGACGTACCTGGTCCGATATGGTATCGCTCGGCGTCTGCGGTTCCCCGCCGCACATTATCAAGCATTCGTCCGGCGCACTTGTTCTGGTTTACGGCAGACGTGCGGAACCCTTCGGCGAACGGGCACTGGTCAGCCGCGACAACGGTGAAACGTGGGCGGACGATTATGTTCTCTGCGAAACCTCGCCGTGCGACCTCGGGTATCCTGCATCGGTGGAACTGTCCGACGGCTCGATCCTGACGGTATACTATCAGCAGTACGAAAAGGAAGGTTTCCCGTCGATTCTGTACACCCGCTGGGAACTGTAAGACGATTTTCTGACAAACTCTGGAAAGGAGAATTCTCATGAGCAAACTTGCCATCGGTTTCGGCCGGGCGGACATTACCCCGCCGAACGGACTGTTTATTTCGGGCTATTATTCCGAACGCCGCGGTCAGGGATGTCTGGACGATCTGAAAGCCAGCGTTCTTGCATTCAGCGACGGCGAAAAAACGGCGGTTGTGTTTACGCTGGACGTGATCGGTATTGACGAGGAATTCGGCGATCGTCTGCGCGGCATCGTTGCGGAACGCACCGGACTTCCCTACGAGGCGGTCTATTATGCCTGCACGCACACGCATACCGCACCGGCAATTTCGAGCGACCTGTTCCCGATCGATCCGGAATACAACAGCGTCATGTTCCGCAAATGTGCGGATGCGGCGGCGGAAGCAATTGCGGATCTGAGTGCCGCAGAGGTCTTTACGGCGCGCGGAACGGTCGAGGATATTTCGTTCATCCGCCGCTTCAAGATGAAGAACGGCAAAACGCAGACCAACCCCGGACACGGCAATCCGGAAATTGACCATCCGATTTCCACGCCGGACGAATCCCTCCAGCTTGTACGCATCGTGCGGGAAGGAAAGGACGATCTTGTTATCGTGAACTTCCAGGTTCATCCGGATGTTGTCAGCGGTTCGTATTACTCGTCCGACTGGCCGGGCTTTGTCCGCCGCACATTCGAAGGCGCGGTTCCCGGTACGAAGTGCCTGTTCTTCAACGGCGCGCAGGGCGACACGAACCATTTCAACCCGTTGAGCGGCATTCCGCGCCGGAGCGGTTACAATCACGCGCGTCACATGGGTATGTGCATCGCGGGCGAAGCGATGAAGCTGTACACCTACGCGGAAAAAGCGGAAGGCGACACCGTCGGATTCGCGCAGGTCAATCTGGAAGTACCCTCCAACCGCGGAACGGCAGACGATCTGGTTCTCGCAGAAAAGTACATCGCGCTGCATGAAGCGGGCCGTGAAAGCGAAATCCCGTACACCGGCATGGAATATGTCACCGCTGTTGCGCGTGCCTACCGGATCAAGCAGCTCGAATTCGGGCCGGATTCGTTCACGCTGTATCTGAACGCTGTCCGGTTCGGTGACGTGGTTTTCGCGGGTGTTCCCGGGGAACCGTTCACGGACATCGGACGCGGCATCAAGGAAGGTTCGCCGTTCGGTATGACCATCGTCTGCTGCTGCGCGAACGGTTACGAAGGATATTATCCGATGCAGTCCGCGTATGACGAAGGCGGTTATGAAGCGAACAGCTCCAAGTTTACCGCCGGGATCGCCGAACGGATCATTGACGGATCGGTTGCGATGCTGAAAGAACTGTATTGAGCGAATACATAAAACATTGGGGGACTTTTCAAAAAAGTTCCCCAATCTTTCATGGTTTTCATTGACAATTCCTACGGATTTGGTGTATAATATTGTTAAAATGACGGATTACAGACAAAAAGCTCAGGAGATATTATTAAATACACATAAAAATTAATTCAACAACGAATAAAGGAGAACAGCAATGAAACACACGAAGCACCTTACCCTTCTGCTCGCTCTGCTGATGCTCATGGGAACGTTCGCATCCTGCGGAGAGTCTGCTGCCAACACCGATCCGACCGACACGTCAGCCGGAACCCAGACCGAAACCCCTGCTGCCGAAGAAACGGAAGAAGAAACTGAACCGGAAATTTCCGACAACCTTCCCGAGAAGGATTTTGAAGGATACGATTACCGAATGTTCGTCCGCGATCAGGGGGGACGCGGCATCTCCCTGATCTCCGAAGAAATGACCGGAGACCTGCTCAACGACATCGTTTACAACCGGAATCTGGCAGTGGCTGACCGGTTCAACATCGGAATCTCGTTTGCCTATTCCGCTGACGAATATGGTATGGACTGTACGCCCAGCATCCTTGCCGGAGACGATGCCTATGACCTTCTTGCTCCGCACGGACGTTTTGCGTTCGATATCGCACTTCAGGGGCTGTCCTACGAATGGAACCTGCTCCCGTATGTCGATCTCAATCAGCCGTGGTGGGACAAGGGCGCACGGGAATCCTTCACCATCCATGACAAGCTGTACACGACCACCGGCGATATCTGCTACCTCAGCCTTGGTCAGACGTTCTGTCTGTTCTTCAACAAGAATCTGTTCGATGAATACCAGATAGCTTATCCGTATCAGGACGTTCTGGAAGGTACATGGACATGGGATAAATGGGAAAATATCATCAATATCACCAATATTGATATGGACGGCGACGGTGTGATAAACTGGGAAAACGACCAGCTCGGTTATGCAACAAGTCTGTGGTCGGGTCTCATCAATATGCAGTTCGGCGGCGGTCTGTCGATCGTCTCGGTAACCGACGGAGAACCGGAAATCACCTTTATGAACGAACGGACGGTGGAAGTGTATGACCGCTACTTCAAACATATTGAAAAAGGTGTAACCATTGACATTTCTCATGGCGATGCGTTCCGGAAGGGCAATCTCGCATTCATGGATGCGACGGTTCACAACGCTGTTACCTACCGTGATATGGAAGACGACTTCGGCATCATTCCGTTCCCGAAGTATACCGAAGATATGGAATACCGGAGCTGCGTAGAGGGCGGCACCAACCTGTTCCTCGTCCCGATCACCGTATCCGATCTGGAACGCTCTTCCATTATTCTGGAAGCTCTGGCTTCGGAAAGCTACAAGAACCTGATTCCTCAGTATTACGAAATCGTTCTGAAGACCAAGCACGTCCGCGACCCCGAATCGTCCGAAATCATCGACATTCTCCGCGGCAGCCGTGTCTATGACTTCGGCTACTACAATATGTCCATCGGTCTGGACAGCATTCCGGTCAACCTCTATCAGACCTACGGCAACGGTGACAATCTCGTTTCCTTCTACCAGTCCAAGGAAAAAGTTGCTGCCAAGATGCTCCAGAAACTCATGGAAAAATACGACAAGATCGTAGAACAGCAGGCTGCTCTGCTTCCGTAAACAAAAATTCCCGGGGATACTTTCTATGAAGTATCCCCGGATTGTTCCTGTAATTATTCGATTTCCGGTGCGGACCAGTCGTAGATCGGTTCCGGCGGATCGAACGGCAGACGCATGAATTTGTCGGACAGCGGAACACCGGAACGCTCATGTTCGATCACGTTGATGAGCATATCGAAGTCTTCCGGGGTCTGGGCATGACCGCCGCTGCGCCAGTACCAGAGGACATTTTCCGGCTTGCCGTACAGCTTCCACGCTTCCCTTGCGGCGATGCTGGTCTGATAGGTATTCACCGGCCCCGACCAGATATCGCTTTCCGCCTGCGAATCAAAGAATACACGCGGCGCAAGAAGAGCTTTCAGGCTGTGCGCGTCAAACGGAAGGGACGCTTCGTCGTCCTCGTAGGCCTTCATCGCCGGATTGAACCAGTCCGGGAACGCGTTGATGATGTCCTTCAGCGTTTCACTGCGAAGTTCCCTGCCGTCTTCGGTCAGTGCCTTCATGTGGATGCGGTAGCAGCTCGAACCGCCGGCACAGGTTGCTTCCGGATTTATAATCGTCGCGCGTTCATCGAGAACTCCGGCAAGAAGGGCAGTTTTTCCGCCGCGCGACAGACCGGTAAAGGTCACGCTGGACAGATCGGCCAGACCGAGCTTCACCAGTGCATCCAGCACGCGGCTGTAGCCCCACGCCCATGCCGCCAGCGCGCCGAACTGCCGGTCGGAATAGGTTTCGTACAGGTTGCCGGTGCGGATGGGATTGCGGATATCGGGAACAATTTCGTTCCGGTGGAATTTCACGAGCATGATCCCGTGTTCCACGAATTTGTCGGAAATTTCCGGATCCTGCATACACGCATAGCACAGGTCGCCGTCAATGACGACCGGATACGGTGCCTTCCCTTTCGGAACATGGGCATACATGGAGAACGATACCGGATGGGCGCGGGTGCCGGTGGTGATCCGCCAGATATTCATGCGGCCGACCGTATTCGGCAGGCAGAGGGGCGTGATCTCCAGAAACTCCGGTTCCGGCGGAATCTCCCCGTACTGCAGTTCCACGGCAGTTTTATAGAGTTCCTTCCGGCGTTCGTTCCAGTCGTCCAGCGACTGTACTTTGCGCCCGTCCTCAAACGTGAACAGATCGGGCAGCTTTCCGAGAACTTCATACGACGTAATTTTCATAAGACAGCTCCTTTCGGACGTTTTTTCTTCATTATAGCACAGAAAAAAGTAGGCTGTCAATCCATACTTCAGAAAAGGATATCCAAATCATGAGAACCATCGGTATCAATCTACACGCCGCCAAAGGGCTGACCGACGAAGAATACCTCCGGGAAATCGCTTCGCTCGGGTTCGGTGCCATCTTCAGCGGCGTTCTTCCGCCCGAACGTCAGACTGCCGTTGCCGACCTGTGTGCGCGGTACGGGATTCAATACGAAACGCTTCATGCACCGTTCGGACACATCAACGACATCTGGCTTGCCGATGACAACGGAATGCTCGATGAACTGCGGCACTGCATCGACCACTGCGTCCTTGCAGGTGCGCCGATTGCGGTCGTACATCTGTCCGCCGGGATGAATCCGCCGTCCATCACCGATATCGGCCGGGAACGCTTTGCACGGCTCGTGGATTATGCGGCGGAAAAGAACATCATCGTTGCGTTTGAAAATCAGCGGAAGCTCGCCAACATCGCATGGGCGTTTGAGGCATTCACGACCGACACGGTCAGGTTCTGCTGGGACTGCGGACATGAATTCTGCTTCACACCCGGACGGCATTATATGCCTCTGTTCGGCGACCGTCTGGTCTGCACGCACATTCACGACAACACCGCCGTTTTCAATGACGACAGCCATTTTCTGCCGTTCGACGGCGCGTGCGATTTCGATTATGTTGCGAAAACGCTCCGTGAATCCGGTTACGGCGGTTCGCTGATGCTGGAAGTCGGTAATCCGAGCCGATACGGTGATCTGGAACCGCGCGAATTTCTGCATAAAGCCGCCGATGCCGCGAAAACACTGCGCCGGATGATTGACAAGGAGGAAACTTTATGACATCCCGTGAACGAATGCTTGCCGCGTACAATTTCCGCGAACCGGATATGGTTCCGGTGGAATATTATTATGCTCCCGTGGGATTCTACGAACACGGGGAGAAGCTGAACGATCTCTATGCCGCGCATCCCGGCGATTTTCAGCCGTTTTCGCGGATGCCGATCCCCGTTCTCGGTCCCGAATGCTTTGATGAAACCGGACGGTATCACGAATTCCGCACCGACGCATGGGGCACAACGTGGGAATACCGGATTTACGGGATTGCCGGAATCGAGTACCGCTATCCGCTCGACGACTGGGGCAGGTATGACGAATACCGATTCCCGGATCAGCCCGCATGGGTCACGGATAAGGCTGCATTTGCGCAGATGAAACAGGGGATCGCCGCTCATCAGGAACGGTATTTCTACCGTACCGGGGGATTCAGTCTGTTCGAGCGGCTGATCGCGCTCCGTCCGTTCGAGGATGTCCTGTGCGATCTGCTGACGGATGACGAACACATTATTGACCTGATGGAGCGTCTGGTGGACTATTACGAACCGCAGATTGCCGCAATGATCGAAGCCGGTGTGGATGCGATCCATTTCGGGGACGATTTCGGGACGGAGGAAAATCTGATCTTCTCGCCCGAACTGTTCCGGACACACTTCAAACCGCAGTATGAACGGATGATGAAGCCCATCCGGGAAGCGGGAATCAGGATCGGGTTCCATTCGTGCGGGAAGGTCGAAAAGCTCTTCCCGGAATTCAAGGAGCTGGGCGTGAATTCGATCTGTCCGCAGCTTCCGGCTTATGATATGCAGCGGCTTGCAGATACTCTGCGGGATATGCAGATGGCGATCGCCATTCACACCGACCGCGCGAACACGATGACCTACGGGACACCGGACGATGTCCGCGCACTGGTACGCCGGGAGTACGAAATTTTCCGGCCGGACAAAGGCGGCGCGTGGTTCTATATCGAACCGGACAACGGGATGCCGTTTGAGAATGTGAAGGCATTGATCGAAACGGTGTACGAATACCGGAAATAACATGAAAATGCAAAGAAACCATCGGACAGCCGGTGGTTTCTTTAATCGCTCGGATTTATTCCTGTGTGATGCGGTAAGCAGGAACTGCTTGTTTCAGGGCATCTCTTGCCTGGTCATTGTCTTCCGAACGGATGGCATTGCCCAGAATTTCCAGTTTCTCTTCAATATCCTTCCACGGAAGCGGCGTATCCCGTTCGATAAAAATCCGGGTATGGGACGTCCGATCCAGTTCTTCCGTACGGATCAGAAGCTCTTCGTACAGTTTTTCGCCGGGACGCAGTCCGGTTTCGACAATGTCGATGTCGCGGTACGGTTCATAGCCGCTCTTCCGGATCATCGCTTCGGCAAGGTCGAGAATCCGCACGGGCTTTCCCATATCCAGTACAAACAGTTCTCCGTTTTCCGCCAGAACACCCGCCTGCAGAACCAGACGTGCCGCCTCCGGAATCGTCATGAAATACCGGATCATCCGCCGGTCGGTCAGCGTAACCGGTCCGCCGTGCATGATCTGCATCCGGAACAACGGGATCACCGAGCCGGCACTTCCGAGAACATTTCCGAATCTGGTCGCACTGTATACGGTTCCGGTTCCGCATCGGCTGCGGCTCTGTACAATCATTTCGCAGATCCGCTTGGTCGCTCCCATCACGCTGGTCGGATTGACAGCTTTGTCCGTCGAAACCATCAGAAACCGCCCGACACCGGACTGTTCGCTGAGTTCCACCACATTGCAGGTGCCGAATACGTTGTTTTTCACCGCTTCGCAGCAGCTGTGTTCCATCAGCGGGACATGTTTATGTGCGGCAGCATGAATCACGACCTCCGGGTGATACGCATCAAATACCGCGCTCAGACCGGCACGGTCGCAGATCGAGACAATCTCCACGGAAAGATTCAGCCGTTCGCCGTACATCATCCGCAGTTCCTGCTGGATATCGTACACGCCGTTTTCGTAAATATCCAGAAGAATCAGCCGCTTCGGTTCCATACCGGCAATCTGTCGGCTCAGTTCACCGCCGATAGAACCGCCTCCGCCCGTAATCAGGACAGTTTTATCCCGGTAATAGGTCGGAACGGATTCCTCCGGAAGGACCACTTCCGACCGGAACAGCAGGTCTTCGATGTCAAAATCCTTCACAGGATGCTTGCCGTTCACGGTTCAAAGCTCCTCTGCAAGTCGGCAGAATTCGTCGATGGTATCGGCCAATGTCTGGAGTCCGGCTTTCCAGAAGGCACGGTCGGTCAGGTCGATGCCGGCGATCTTCGCACAGTCTTCCACACTGTTCACGCTGGTGGCGTAGAGCAAATCCTTATACAGCGGCACGAAATCCGCACCGAGTTCGAGATACTTCGCGTACAGACCGCGTGCAAACAAGCCGCCGAATGCGTAGGGATAGTTGTAGAAGCTCAGGCCGCCGCTGTAGTAATGTCCCTTGACCAGCCACATATAGCGGTGCTTGCAGTCGTCTGCGAGACCGTCGCCGTAGGCCTTCTGCTGGGCATCCAGCATGAGTTCGGACATCCGCGCGGCATTCATAAATTCCTCCGGACGGTGTTCGAATACGGAGGCTTCAAAGAGGTAGCGGGAATAGATGTCGCAGATGATCTGGCAGGCATCCTGAAGTTCGCTTTCGATCAGAGCGAGCTTGAGCTGCTTGTCCTGCGTTTCCGCGATGGCGGTATTCATGACAAGCACTTCGTTGAACGTGGACGCGGTTTCGGCAACCGGCATGGAATAATCCTGTGCGAGCGGTGCGTGACGGAAGGACTGGCGGTCGTGGAACGAATGACCGAGTTCGTGCGCGAGCGTGATGACATCGCTGAAGGAGCCGTCGAAATTGGTGAGGACGCGGCTCTGTCCGGCACTCGGAATGCCGCAGTCGAACGCACCGCCGACTTTGCCCTCTCTCGGGTAGAAGTCGATCCACGCTTCGTCGAACGCGCGGCGCACCATTTCACAGAGTTCCTCGTCAAACTTTCCGAAAATTCCGGTCAGGTATTCCTTTGCTTCCTCGACCGTATAAGTCTTGTCGCCGGAACCGACCGGTGCAAAGAGGTCGTACCACGGAAGTCCGCCTTCGTGACCGAGCAGTTTTGCCTTGGCGCGGAGGTATTTGTGGAAATGCGGGAGGTATTCTTCCATGGAAGAAATCAGCGCGTCAAGCGTTTCTCGCTTCATGCGGGCACTGTGCAGGGATTTGTCCAGCGGGGATGCAAACCCGCGCAGTTCGCATTCGTTCAGCACCTGAAGTTTGATGCTGTTGAGGGCAAACGCCACGCTTTCGTCAATGGACGCGCATCCCTTCAGTTCCGCTTCGTAGGCATCACGGCGCACCGACGGATCAGGATCGTAGGCAAGATTGCGGACAGCAGGAAGAGTAATCGCTTCTCCGCGGTAATCCATGCGGACGGTGCTGGTCAGACTGCTTTGCAGATCGCTCCACGCGGAAGCACCGGAAATGTTCATTTTTGCAAACAGTGCTTCTTCCTTTTCGCTGAGACGATATTTTGCGTCGTTTTTGATGCTGTTCAGAAGATAACGGTATTCTTCCGTCACAGCACCGCTGTCGATCAGGGCGTCGATGTCCGGAATTGCGGCAATCCGCTGTTCCAGAACGGTTTCCGCTGCCGCATTGGCACTGAGTTTGTTCATCAGCTGACCGCTCACACTGGCCGCTTCGGTGTCACCCGTGTCGGCGGAATAGCGGAGGTCAGCATAGATGCACAATTTGCCGGAAACATCCGCGAGCGTTTCGCTGACTTCCACCCAGCGGCGGATAAGTTCGGCATCGGAAAGTGCGGCGGATTCCTCCGCCAGACGGTTCATCGCTTCGATGGCGTTATCGAGAGCGGTACGGTCGTTCTGAAAGGCGGGATCGTCAAATCCGTTGTAAAGGATCGACAAATCCCAGGTTCGGTCGTGTACAGACATAATTCTGCTCCTTTGTTTATCCATTTTTCTGTGATTTATTATAGCGTACCATGCCGGTTCTGTCAAGCATCTGTACGCGGATTTCCGCGATAAGAGAATTCGTTTCGGTTGACAATCCATGGCAGATACGTTATAATAGACGTATTGAATTCGTTGTCTGAAACATAAATTCCAGACAGAAAGGACGTTTTATGAGCATTCACATCTATCCCGTTTCCACCGAATCCCGGATCGAAAACGGATACGCTGTCCGGATCAACGGGATTCCCGTGCCGACGGACTGCGCGAGGGTATCCGCTGTCCCCTATAACCGCCGCTGGCCGGGTCATCAGCGCACGCTGGATCAGACGGAACTGATTCAGTTTCTCTCGTTCTCGACCGACGAGGCGGTCACAGTGGAACTGACTCTGCCCGCGCCGTCCGATCATGTGGTAATCCGTCCCCGTTCGCTGGGGATTACGCCGGAAATCACATCGGATGGAACGGTTCGCTTTACTCTGCCCCATGCGGCATACTGTACCGTGGAGCCTTACGGCAGACACAATGCGCTTCACATTTTTGCCGATCCGCCGGAAACCGTTCTTCCGGCACAGGACAATCCGGACGTTCTCCGCTTTACTCCCGGTATCCATGATGTGGGACAGATCGAACTGCACAGCGGTCAGACGCTGTATCTGGAGGAAGGTGCGGTCGTTTATGCCTGCGTCACCGCCATTGACGCCGAAAACATCCGCATTCTCGGACGCGGCATCCTCGACAACAGCCGCAACAGGGAAATTCTGCTGTACGAAACCACCGTGGAGCAGAACGACAGTGCGGTGAACAATGCCGTCCGCCAGCATACGGTTCAGCTCGAATACTGTACGAATGTGCTGATTGACGGAATCACGATCCGCGATTCGCTCGTTTACAACATCCGTCCGATCGGATGCCGCGGACTGACCATCCGGAATGTGAAGATCATCGGATGCTGGCGGTTCAACTCCGACGGAATTGATATGCACAACTGCGAAGATGTCCTCATCGAAGACTGCTTCCTTCGCACATTCGACGATTCGATCTGCGTGAAGGGCTTCGACTGCTATTACGAAGGCGATGTCGAAAAAGCTGTCCGGGAAGCGATGTACCGGAACGGGGAGACATACGATGTCTTCCGGAATGTTCTTGTGCGACGCTGCGTGATCTGGAACGACTGGGGTAAATGTCTGGAAATCGGCGCGGAAACCAGAGCCGAGGAAATCAGCGACATTGTTTTCGAAGACTGTGATGTTATCCACACGACCGGCCCGGTTCTGGACTGCTGCAACGTGGACTATGCGGACGTTCATCATGTGACTTACCGCCGCATCCGTGTGGAAATGGACGAGATAATTCCGCCACCGCGTCTCCAGCAGTTTGAAGCAGTTCCCTACGGCGAGGAAACGCCGGGATATTATCCGCCGGTCATCTGCGGCGTGGTTCTGTTCCATCATGAATATTCCGCCGGCGGGGAACGGCGCGGACGCAACCGGGATTTATTGTTCGAGGATATCGAAATCTTCGGGGATTTCAAGCCTGCCGTATCGTTTGACGGCTACAGCGAGGAGTTCGGCTGCCGCGATATCACGGTTCGCCGGGTATTCCTGAACGGAAAGCCGATTGAGTGCGCGGACGAACTAGCATGGCACATCGGCAAGCACTGTGAAAATATCCGCTATGAAAATTAAAGCAATTCCGGAAAGGAATGCGAAAGAAAAGATAACGATTCGTAGGGACACGGCGCGCCGTGTCCGTCGATCAATTTGGATAAACAATATTTTTTTCGGAAATCCATCCAAATCGTACATTTTTTTACAAAATATGCTCTATTCCTATCCTTAGCGGACACGGCACGCCGTGTCCCTACGAAAGATTTGCTCGGTATTATATATTTTTATGAAATTGCTGTAACCACTCACGGAAAGGAGTCTTTGTATGATTTCATTCTCCCGTTTTGAACATGACTACGACAAGTCCTATTTCAATTTTGTCGAACCGCTGTCCGATGACTTCAGGGTTTTCATCGGAGATCGGGAAGTACCCGTGTATACCTGCCGGATTTCCGCCTACCCGCTCAACCGGGTATGGACCGGATACCAGCGTCCCGGAAACCAGACCGAAGTGGTCTCGTTTGTCAACATTGTCAGCGACGAACCGGTACCGCTTACGATCACGACCAGCGTCCCGCACGAACGGCTTCTTCTCAAGCCCTATTCCCGGGAAATTCATCCGCTGGAAGAGGACGGCGTGATTTCCTTCACCCTTCCCGATGCCGGATCGTTCGTTCTGGAGCCGGACGATTATCATCATTGCCTGTACATCTTCAATTCCAGACCGGTTCCCTGTCCCGATCCGTCGTCCGTGACCCATTATTTCGGTCCGGGGATTCACATGCCGGGAAAAATCGTTCTTCATGACAATGAAAGCGTCTATGTGGACAAGGACGCGCTTGTGTTCGGCTGCATTTTCGCGGAAAACGCCAATAATCTGCACATCTTCGGCAACGGGGTGCTCGACGACATGGGCGAAGGACGCATCAACAAGCACTGCTACGAATCCTACACCGTCGGCAACATGAAATTCTATGACTGCCGGAATCTCCGCGTGGAAGGCGTGCTTCTGCGGGATTCCGCCATCTGGTGCATCAACCTGTTCCACTGCTTTGATGTGGATGTCCGGAATGTCAAGATTTTCGGGCAGTGGCGTTACAACACCGACGGAGTGGATATCGTCAACTGTCAGGACATTGTGATCCGCGACAGCTTCATTCATTCGTTTGACGACGCGGTCACGATCAAGGGCATTGACCGGTACGCAGACACAAACAACGAAAATATCCTCATCGAACATTGTATTCTCTGGTGCGACTGGGGAAAAACGTGCGAAATCGGGATCGAAACCGCCTGCCGGGAATACAAAAAGATCACCTTCCGGGACTGCGACCTGCTCCGCGCCGGAAACACCGCGCTCGACATTGCCAACGGGGACTGTGCGGAAGTATCGGAGATTCTATTTGAAAATATCCGCGTGGAATACAACCGGTTTGATACTCCCGAAGTCTATCAGCACACAGACGACATGGTCTACACAGCGCAGGATCAGATTTCCGTTCCGCATCTCATCCGGTTCGGGAATCCCCGGTTCCGCAATCCGGGAAATACCGCATTGTGGGGACTTCCGGGGGAACTTCTGGCAAAAATCGACCTGACCGGGATCACCTCCGGTGCCATTCACGATGTCATCTGCCGGAACATCCGCGTGTATTATGACGAAGGAATTCCGATGCTGCCGGACGGGCGGTACAACGTGCCGATTGCCATTTATTCCTGCATGGACGGGGTTACGCATTCCCGGATTCACGTTTCCGGAGTTACGGTCAACGGTACGCCCATCACGACGGACAACGCCGTTCTCGCGGTCAGCGAAACCGAAGATTTCACATTGACGGAATAACTGAATAATCCACTAAAAAGAACACTTCCGCCTGATTGAACGGAAGTGTTCTTTCTTTATTTATGTCTTACAGAGTCCATTTGGTATACTGAATCGACGGGAAGCTGTCGCCCTGCGCGATCTGATAGTAGACCGTCAGGAGAGAGCCGTCCGCCAGTTCGACCGTTGCGGGATAGCCGAGGTCACCCGACGGTGCGTCGTCGCGGAGGATGTATTCGTCCGGCCATGTCCTGCCGCCGTCGTAGCTGACAACCGCACGTTCGCCGAACGGAACTTCGCGGCGGCCGAAGACCATGACCAGTGCGCCGGAAGAATGTTCGATGATGTGCGGCGGAAGTCCGTGTATGCCGAGCGGCACCGGATTCGTCCATGTCCTGCCGCCGTCGGTCGATTCGGTCTGGTAGATCGTGCCGAAGGAGCGTTCCTGACGGATCATGCCGATCAGTTTTCCGTCCGGAAGTTCGACCACATGAGGTTCGTGGAGGTGGTTCCAGATGATGCCTTCTTCATCCGGCAGCGGAACCCGTCCGAGTTCCGTCCATGTCTTACCGTCGTCGCGGCTTTCCATGGCGATGATGACATCCGGAGTGGATTCGTCATGCGCCCACATTTCCTTGCCGAGATAGAGAAGCGAACCGTCTCTGCGGACAATCGGGCCGTGCGGCGCAGATACGGGAAGCTGGATGATGTCGCCCCACGTTGCACCGCCGTCTTCGGACACGCGGACAAACGAACCGCCGCGGTTCTGGTCTTCCGGGATGGTCGGGTACTGTTCCAGTACGCTGACGGAGCCGGGCCAGTCGTTGACGATGTGATTCTTCAGCTTGCCCAGATACAGATCAATCGGGTGCGTGAACCATGTCACCATGATCTTTTTGCCGCCGAGACAAATCACGCCGGCGTCACGGTCATCGAGCCAGGTATCGTTGACCACGATCGGCGCGCTCCACGTTGTGCCGCCGTCGGTGCTCTTGCAGAGACAGGTCTTGCCGAACGGGCAGATGTGGCGTGCGCGGAAGCCGGAATACGCCGCGTACAGGGTTCCTTCGTCATCTTTGCAGACGGACGGCCATCCATCATAGCGGAAGAAGGAATTCGGGTTGCGGTGAATGAAGCCGTGTTCAAAAGCTGTGCGTTTTTCCATGGGAAATTCTCCTTGTTGCAGTAAAAATGTCCATCAATAATCCAGTGCAAGGATTTTTTCGATCATCTTGGTCAGCATCTTGTTGTAAGCCTTTATTTTGGAAGCATACCACGACGCATAGTTTTCGTTCAGACCGACAGACAGCGCAATGTCCGCACCCCAGCCGCCGTTGAACATATAGCTGAATTCACAGCAGGTATTTTCGAAGACGATGTCCAGCATTTCGACGGAGTCCTTGTCGTTGAGGAACTTCTGGGACAGTGCGATATCGTAATATGCCGGAAGGACGTTCTTGAAGGATTCCGCATTGAGGGCTTCGAGAAGAATGCAGCTGCGTTCGAGATCGGGAGCATCTGCGGGAATACCGCTGGCAAAGCAGGAGGTATAGGTACCGTAGGTTGCCTGATCTTCGGTGAACTTCGGGGTCGGCAGGATGCCGTAGGTTCCCATTTCGCGCAGACGGTCATCGCTCGCATACACGATACCGTTCTGGAAGAACAGCGCACGGTTGTCCGCGAAAATGTTGGTCATGTTGTCGTAATTGTGCGGCTGTCCCTTGGTATAACCGCTGTAGTAGAAATCCGTGTTGTACAGCAGCTTGTAGAGCATATCGTTCGCCGCCAGCAGCTTTTCGTCATATTCCGTGAAGGTGATATTTCCTTCATCGCGGCTGGTAAACGAGTGTCCGGATGCACCGTAATCAATGCCGAGGACGTCCCACTGGGAAGTAAGCCCGTACTGGTCGTTTTCGTCATAGATACCGTTGCCGTCCAGATCGACCAATGCCTGTTCCGCCAGACCGAGCATCGTATCAAATGTCCATGTTCCTTCCCGGACAATGTCGTACAGATTGCCGACCGCATACTTTTCCGCAAGGTCGGTACTGTAGAATACGACATGGGCACGCGCCACGGTCGGCATATCGTAGAAACCGGACGCGATGTAGAGACGGTCCCCGACGGTAAGTTCCCGGTTGATGTGTGCCGACCACCACGGCTGGCTGAAGTCCAGATAATCCTTCGTATTCAGATTCTGAAGGCTTCCCGCGACAACCGCATTGGAAAGATAGCACGCTACGCCGGTGGCAAGGTCATACGCCTGTGCGCCGGCCATGACGCTGTTGTTGAGCAGATTCATGTCACGCCACTTGCCGGCTTCGTCCAGATTATAGACGAAATTGACATTGAAGCGTTCGGCGAGTGTCACGTTCCGGTTGTATACCGCATCGTCAATGACTTCCCCGGTCAGTTCAGTGGTGTAAAAATAACCGTATTCGGCAACGTCGCCCCAGATCGAAAAATCCGCTCCGCCGAAATCCTTCTCGGGAAGGTTGTCGGAAAGCTCGGTTTCTTCCGGTTCCGGAACAGTTTCCTCAGCGGCGGGAGCAAGGTCATTCGTTGTGCTTCCTCCGGTGTCGGTCGTTCCGGCAGGGGTTTCTCCGCAGGCGGCCAGGGTGGAGAGAAGCATTGCGAGAACAAGAAGACTGGTGATGGTTTTCTTCATAGATGATATATCCTTTCCTGTAATTAAAATCCTGTTTGAGACTGAATACATCATATCATATTTCATTTCCGAATACAAGGGATTTTTTGTAGATTTTCACTGAAAATTTTGATTTTTCAATAAAATTCACGTTGCTTTTCTCCCGATCATCTGTTATAATACATTTGAAACTATTGTTCGCCCATCAAACCAATCAGAATTTTCAGGAAAGGACGACCCATCATGAACTGGAAACTCACGCAAATCGGAACAGACCCCACCATCGCATTCGCCGCAGACGAACTGCAGTACTACCTGCGGAAAATGAACCGCGCCTCCCGCGTCACGCGGATTCTGACCGACGGCTACCACGATGTCAACGAACATTCCCTGTACCTCGGCTGTGATCCCGCATTCGCTGCCCTTCTTCCGAAGGTGGAAGACCCCTATTACGACGACGCAATCTACATCAACGTCAGCAACGGTGCCGGAATCATCACCGGTACGAACCCGCGCAGCGTCCTGATCGCTGTTTACCGGTACCTCCGGACGCTCGGATGTGCGTTCCTCCGTCCCGGAAAAGACGGCGACCTTGTTCCCCGCTGCATTCCCGAAGCAACGCCGGTTTATCTCTCCGAAGCCGCTTCGTACCGTCACCGTGCGGTCTGCATCGAAGGCTCGGTTGCCTATGAACACGTTGCGGATATGATCGACTGGCTGCCGAAGACCGGGATGAACGGTTACTTCATTCAGTTTGCCAAGCCGTATCAGTTCTTCCAGAGATGGTACAATCATGCGGACAATCTCACGATGCCCGCCGAACCCATCACGGATCACGAACTCGACGGAATGCACGATCAGCTCCGTGCCGAAATCGCCAAGCGCGGTCTGCTCCATCACGCAGTCGGCCACAGCTGGACCTGCGAACCGTTCGGCGTTCCCGGAAACGGCTGGAATGTCGAAACGGGCGAACCGCCGGAATCCATTGCCGCCTGCCTTGCGAAAGTGAACGGCAAGCGCGACTGGTGGCACGGCGTTCCGCTGAATACCAACCTCTGCTACTCCAATCCGGCGGTACGTTCCACGATCACGACCGCGATCACGGCATACTGTGAAGAACATCCGGAAGTGGATTACCTGCACTTCTGGCTCGCGGACGGTTCCAACAACCACTGTGAATGCGAACGCTGCCGCGAACTTCCTTCCGATTATTATGTCATGATGCTCAACGAGCTGGACGAAAAGCTCACAGCGCGCGGCATTGATACCAAGATCGTTTTCCTGATTTATGTTGACCTTCTCTGGGCACCCAAGCGCGAAGCTCTCCGGAATCCCGACCGCTTCACGCTGATGTTTGCGCCGATCACCCGTACCTATTCGTCTTCCTTCACGGTTCCGGAAGAAGACATTGCTGCGGTCGAACTGCCCGAATACACGAAAAACAAGCTCGTGATGCCTTCTTCTGTTGCGGAAAACGTTGCCCATCTGCGCGAATGGCAGAAGTCGTTCGGCGGCGACAGCTTCGACTTCGACTACCACATGATGTGGGATCACTACAACGATCCCGGTTCCCTTGCAGCCGCTCGCGGTATGAGCGAAGACATGAAGAACCTCGAAAAGCTCGGTCTGGACGGCATGAACAGCTGTCAGGTACAGCGCGCATTCTTCCCGACTTCGCTCTGTATGCTGACCATGGCGGAAACGCTCTGGAACAAGGAAACCAAATTCTCCGACATCGTACGTTCTTACTTCACAGATGCGTTCGGTTCGGACGGCATGAAGGCATGGCGGTATCTGAGCACTCTTTCCGAATGGTTCGATCCGGTATATCTGCGCGGCGAAAAGCCGGCGGTCGATATGGATCTTGCACGGAAGTTTGCCGATCTCCCGGACTACATCCGCGCGTTCCTTCCGACCATTCATCGGAACATCGCTGATCCGTATATCAATGCCACCGTGAAGAAATCGTGGGAATATCTCCTGTACCATGCACAGGCGTGTGTTCTCTTCGCCGAAGCGTGTGAATTCCGTGCGGCGGGACGTCAGGAAGATGCCGCGTCCAAGTACGATCAGCTGATGACCTACTTCCGCCAGATCGAACCGGAAATCCATCCGGTCTTCGACCCGACAATTTTCAACAGCATTATGTACCGCAAATTCCACTAAACAATGGGAAAGCGATCATTTTTAAACCGTTCAATTCCGGTCGTTCTTCTGACCGCTGTCGTTCTTCTGACCTCCCTTCCCTGTTTTGCACAGACACCGGAAGGGAGCGTCTGGCGGCTGTCCGATGATACGTCCATCGTGCTGATGACATCGGCGGAATACTCGTTCACCGATGCCGCACTGACCGCTCAGTTGCAGCTGTTTTCGGAAGAACTGGCGCAGAAAATCACAAAATCTCCTCTGCCGGTGATCGACGGTTCCGTAAAAACTGCCGGGAAGCATGATCTCTGTCTGCTTCTCGACAGTCGGCTTTCCGTTCCGGCGGAAGGATACCGGATCACGGTTTCCGGCGGTCGGGCGATTGTCTCCGCATCGGATGCCGACGGACTGTTCTACGGGTGCCGAGATATTCTGAAGCAGCTTCTGCTTTCCGGAGCAGTGTCCGGAACGGAATCCTCGCCGGATGTTACGGAACGCAGTGTGTCGCTCGACTGCGGACGGAAATATTATACCGTGGACTGGATCAAACAACTGATCCGGGAAATGTCGTGGAACAACATGAACGCGCTGGCTCTGCATTTTTCCGAGGAAATGGGCTTCGGGATCGAGAGCAAAACCTATCCGTGGCTTGCCGGACGTGACGGTACGCTCGGGACACAGGCGGAAGCCGTGACCGACAGCCGGTATCTGACGCAGGAAGAAGTCGCGGAAATTGTCCGGTATGCGGAGCTGTATCATGTGGAGATCATTCCCTCTCTGGATACGCCGGGGCATCTGAATTATCTGGTCAAGCGGTTCAACGAGCAGTGCGCGCAGAAGGATTATTCCTTCAATTACGGCGGAAAAACCTATACAGCTGCCGCAGGTTCCGAAATCGGGAACTATTTCCACTACAACGGACAGACGGCTATTGTACAGGGATCGAGGAACAAAGCATATTCCATGGGGATTGACCTTGCCAACGAAACGGCGGTCGCATTTGTCAAAAGCCTGATCGAAGAATATGCTGTGTTCTTCCGTTCGCTGGGATGTACCAAATTCGACATCGGCGGGGACGAACTCCTCGGCTGGGGAACCTCCATCGACTGGACGGTTCCGAAGTGGAAGCAGCTCGATCACTGGAAGTCATACGCACAAAACCGTGCCAAAGCCGAAGGAAAAGCAAATTCTGCCGATGCCGTTGAGTATGACGCGTTCATGTACTATATGAACGACCTGTATGATCTGGTGACCGGTCTGGGGTATACGTCCGTCCGGATGTGGAACGACGACGCTCTTCGTTCTGCCGATACCGGCTGGAAACGTGTGGTGGAACTGAATCCGGAAATTGAGATATGGTACTGGACAACCGGCGCAAATACGGTGCAGGATTATGTGAACGCCGGACACCGTGTATCCAACATCCTCTGCGATTACAATTATTATGCCCTGACGTTCGATTTCTTTAAAGAAACACGTTCGCTGTTCACCAAGTCGTATGCCGACAGAATTTACAGCGAATGGTCGCCGTATGTCTTTGCTCCGGACGGTTCCGACAACCTTCCACACGGTCATGAAGCCGTACTGGGAAGCGCGTTTGCCGTCTGGTGTGACCACCCCGATCTGCGGACGGAAGCGGAGGTTATGGCGGATATTCTGCCGATGCTGCGCGCTCATGCGGCGAAAGCGTGGGATGCGGATGTGTCTGCTAAACGGACGTATGCGGAATTCGCGGAAAGGATGCAAAAACTCGGTAAAGCACCGGATGTAAATTTGCAGATTCCCTGATATACGAAAACACCCCCTGTTCATGCAGAGGGTGTTTTGCTGTCTTTTGGGTTAATCCAGTTCGTCAAAGGAAATCTTCACGACTTTGGACGCATTCAGGCACGCAGGCGTATTGTCGCTGTGGTAATAGGATACCAACAGACCGTTTTTGACGCCCAGAATGGCGGGATAGCAGTAGCTGTTGGTTTCGTCCGTTTCGAGGAGGTAGGTATTGCAGACAAATTCCCGCATACCGCCGTTTACGAAGCTGACACCGCGCTTGTTCAGCGAAACCGCGTCGTCCTTGGAGATGGAGCATACGATCGGCGTGCGCTTCGGACTGCTCCACAGTTCCATGCCGGTACTTACGCAGTGGAACGGAACCGGATTGAAGACCGCTGCGGTCATGCCGTTTCCGATCGGTTTCACACGCATCGGCGAATCGGGCGAGGTGAACCGGAGATTCGGTTCGAGCGGGAGCCATGTTTTTCCGCCGTCATGGGAAAGCGTATCGTACTGGTGACCGAGACCGGTACGCATCCACATCCAGAGAGTTCCGTCTTCCTGTTCGTAGATGCCGGGTTCCGCGAGACTCCCTGACGTGGACGCAAACGGCGAACGGACGATCCCCGGGAGGATACTCCACGTTTCGCCGCCGTCCTCGGAGGATAATACCTGCATTTCGTTCACCGGCTTTGTCAATCCGCCGCCGTTGACAAAATAGCGTTCGCCGTGGTGGGAAACCGGCCAGAGAAGATGTCCCGCACGGGTGACAATTGCTCCGTCGTTGATGCCACAGTAATAACCGGAGGGGATCGGGCAGCGGCATTCGTCGCTCCATGTTTCCGCGTTGTCCGACGAACGGCGGAAGCACGGCATACAGGTCAGACCGCCGTCCTCCATGAACTGCTTCCGCAGATAGAACAGTCCGACGGTTCCGTCCGCCATTGTGACCAGCGACGGCGACATGATGTTCTGGGCATCTTCGTCCTTTTCGATCATGATGCGCGGTGCGGACCATGTGTCGCCTTCATCAGCGGATACACAGCAGCAGATGCGTGCAGTCCCGTGGTCTTCGCCGCAGGGACTGTAATATTCCGTGTACGCCAGAAGAATCCGATCGTCCGCAAGACGGGTAAAGGTGCTTTCGCCGTTCCGGGGATTGTTTTCGGAGGTTTTCAGAAATAAAACTTCATGTCCGACGAGTTTCATTGGAAAATTCCTTCCTTTCTTCACAGTTTGATTTTGTGCAGCAGTGCGCCGCGCCGTTCAAAGTTCTCATAATTCAATGTGGAGATGATGTACAGATATCCGTCGGCTTCACAGGCGGCGGGATAATGGCAGGCAGACGTTCCGGCAAATTCCGGAAGACCGCTGTCGTACAGGATCATCCGTTTGTCAAAGCAGAGGCGGTCGTTTCCGCTGAAATAGACGGCAAGACGGAAACGGTTCAGTATGTCGATATTGGCAATCAGATAATTCCGTCCGTCAGTCAGTGTACCGGTGTAGATTTTCGATCCTATGTACGGGATATCATGACCGCAGACACCGCTCCATGTCTCGCCGGAATCGTCGGAAACATAGATCAGCGGAACATGTCGGTTGTCGTTCCGGCAGAACATATACAGGCGGTCGTCCGCACAGATCACGGAAATTTCCGGATGTACCAGACGTTCTCCGTCGGGGAGATCGCCGTTTTCCGCGATTTTCACGAGCCGCCATTCACTGTCGATGGAACCGCTGTCGGAAATCAGCACGGCGGGCGTATTCGGAAATTTGTCAAGTTCGCCGGTACGTCCGGGAAGCAGCCATTTTCCGTTCGGCAGACGGACGGCGTTGGTGTTCAGTTTGAACGGAATCGGACGGGACCACAGAAGCTCAAACCGGTCGGTCGCGGGATTCAGGCAGTACAGGTCGAGTGAATGGATATGGTCAGGAGCCACCATCTGATTGAGAAGCAGGTACAGCCGTTCGTTGTCGATGGCGTAAACCGGCGGACAGTACAGAATTTTCCCCGTCGGATCGTCCGCGACAATCTGTAAATCCGTCCACGTTTTTCCCCCGTCATACGAACGTTTTTCGCAGATGGGCGTGTAGCCGTTCAGTTCGTGGACGGTGCAGTTGTACCATGAGGCATACAGGACACCGTGATATTCGATAATCGCCGTTTCGTGGAGGAACCCGAAGCAGTCGTCCGGGACATGGACGTGAACCCGCTGGACTTTCTCTGCCGGAAGTTCCTCCATGGAATCCGCCAGAAACCGCATGGACGGGAGCATATCGGCAAGATTCCGGTCTGCTTCATTGAAAAACGGGTGATAAACCGGAGAATTACAGCTTCCGCACATAATAGTCTCCTTCTGCGCCCGATTCGCAGACCATTCCATCCGGAACGCGGATGCTTACATCCTTACCGGCTTCCTGACGGATTTCGATCATTCCGTACGGCGTGGGAATCTGCACATCCGCTTCGGTCAGACCGAGCATGGACGGGCACAGGCGGAATTTCTTATACGCCGGTTCGAGCAATTCCAGTCCGGTCAGCGCGAGCGGCAGAGCGTACGCGGGAGTTCCGCCCCACGCATGGCTGTGGTCGAAGCTGTAGGTCGGTTCCGGCTTGACGAAGCCTTCCGCCAGACCGAACGGACATTCCTTCACAGGTGCTTTCCAGTCTTCGAGAATTTTCAGGGTATATTTGTCGCGCAGACCGTTCCGGTAAATCGCTTCGAGGAGGAAATGCGCGAAATACGGCTGGACTTCGCCGAGGGATTCGTCGGTCATGACTTGTTCGAGGATTGCCTGACAGGTCGGTTTGTCCATGATTCCGAAATACGCCGCCAGAATGTTCGCGTGCTTCCGGTAATACCGTTTGTCCACGTTCTGCGGCATATAGGTATACAGCAGATGTTCCGGTGTGGGGGTATTCAGCCCTTCAAAGAACAGGCCGCGTTCGGGATCGTACAGAATATCAATGATCTTCGGCTGGATTTCATCCGCGCAGGCGGTCATTTTAGCAGACATCGCGGATTCGCCGAGCGTATCGTAAATCTTCGCGGCGGTACGGAGTGCGCCGTAATAGTAGAGGTTCAGACAGGTCTGACCGAGTGCCTTCGGCGGATGGTGCGTGGAAATTTCGTCCGGGAACAGCCAGTCGATGAACATATAGTCCGGCGGAGTTTCGATGATGCCGTTGTCGCCGAGATAGGTTTCAAACCGTTCGAGAAGCATGATGAGCGCATCTTCGCAGTCGGCGAGAAGTTCTCGTTCGCCGGTCAGCATAAAGACATCCCACAGCATCTGCACCCAGATGAGGGAGTAGGTCGTGTGGAACATCCGGCCGTCGTTGTAGCGGAGAAGCTGCGCGGTACGGCGGACGTCAAATGCCGCAAGGCGCATATCGCCGTAAGTGAACGCGGTCATGAGGGATTCGATGTAGTAGTCGCCGGTACACGCCATCGGTTCGCAGTGACGGCCGCTGTCGAGATGGAGCGTCTGGCGGCAGTATTTCAGCGTGTGCGCGCAGACATCCAGAACGAGGTTGAGGTCTTCGTCGGACGTGGTGGTTTTCGCCTGTACATTTACCGGATAGTGCGACGGATCGAACGCGACATCCAGTTCAGCATCCGTATCGCCTTCGTTGACGGCTTTCACACGGAGTTTTCCGGCACTGTGCATATAGGTGCCCTTGCAGGCAGCGTCATGCGCGAAGGTAAAGCGTTCGAGGGAACCGGCTTCTTCGGTTTCCGCACAGCGGATTTCCACGCGGAGGATGCCCTGCGTTTTTGCGCGTACCCACGGATAGCCGGTATAGATCATCCCGAGCGGCAGGACAGTTTCAACGGTCTCTCCTGCGGGAACGGAGATTTTCCGGTTTTCCGGAAGGATGCGGGTTTCGGTGCAGGACGGGATCGGCGATGTCAGGCTGTTCCAGATGTTCGGCACCCGCTTTGCCGCAACCGGTTCGTCCGGCGGAAGGGTTCCGTCGTAGGTGCAGACATCTTTATAGGCGGGCAGGCAGGTCATTGTCCAGTCTTCGTCCGTACGCAGAACGGTCTTGGCTCCGTCGGCAAAACGGACGTGCGCGGTCAGGAAGAAGCCGCCATGTCCCTGCGAATATTCAAACATCTGCGTGGGGCGCATCCGCACCATGGACAGGAAGTGGATATGTCCCTGTGCGAATCCCGGATAATCTTCTTTGAGATCGAATTCCGTCGCGTAATGCTGGGGACGGACACGTTCGTTCCGCAGAAAGTCGCCGCCGACCGATGCGGGGCCGGTGATGCAGTATTCGTCATTGACGAACAGACGGAAGAAAGTGTCGCCGCTTGTCCGGATGTGGACGGAACGGATCGCCTTTCCGAGAGAATAGGTTTTTTCACAGCGCACGACAGTGTAATGACCGTCCTTTTTCTGATCGCCGTGCATACTGGTGTAAGTTGTGGTCTGACGATCCGGATAACGGTCTTCCGGCAGCCAGATCCATTGTTCCAGAGGTTCAAACTGCATGGTATAGTCTCCTTTGCATATTTTTGATGTTCTTATGCGGTTCCGTCAAATGATAACTGAACTGTCGAATGAAGAAACCGGACTTTATTGGTCTATGTGTATGCTGAACTCTTCTTCCGTATATGCTTTCATAACATTCCGGAAAAAAGCAATATCGTCCTCAGATACACCTGTTATGTAGATTTCCGTTCCATAATGCACACTGCAGAATCTGCGCTGTTCATGATCAGCATTGATCGTGAAATATTTTGTCATTTTGTTATATATGCTCTTGTCGGCCGGATTTTCTGATAAAAGTTCCGAAAGCAGTTTCTCGCAAACGATCCCTTTGACAGAAACTTCGTAATGATCTTCCGCCGGATCGCCGTATACGGATGCCTGCTGAATTTCGTCGGTCTCTTCCTTCCAGCATCGGATTTCCAGACGATCTCCTGTCCGAACGAAATACTTTATAAGTTCCTTCCACCAGAACGAGGATATCGTACGATCAATCATCTGCAAACTGATTTCCTTCATACACCGCCTCCTGAAGCTGCATATTCTTCATCAAAATCCTACCCATTGCCCGGAAACACAAAAACCGATCGCGTCTTTGAGTATATTATACCACAAAATTTTGTTTCTGTCCCATAAAAATTTCATATTGCACAAACAAATGGTTTATGGTACAATATCAGCAGTAAAAGTTTTCCGGAACGGACGACTTCATCACACAGGAAAGCGGGTAGCCCCATGAAACAGAACTATGAATTGAAAAATGACCGTATCCGCGCGGATTTCCTCGCCGCAAAAGCCGCGCATCCCGAACGATTTACGACACCGCTCCGGTTCAGCTGGAGCAACTGGGGGTTCGGGCTGGAATCGCTGGAAACCTCTGCGAAACGTCTGCGTGATGCTGGGATTCCCTATATCGAACTCCACGGAAACCATCATGGACCCGATCTCGGCTACCGTGCGGCGGACGTGAACCGTACTCTTGCGGAATACGGACTGACGGTCAGCGGCATCTGCGGAATTTATTCCCCCGACAACGATCTGTCCTCGAACCGTCCCATGCAGCGGCAGGCGGCAATCGACTACATCCGGCGGGAAGTGGAATTCACTGCCGCAGTCGGCGGAAGCTATGTTCTCGTCTGTCCCGGTGCGGTCGGACGGACGGTAAAATACGACAACAGCGAATGGGAACGGAGTCTGGATTCCCTTGCCCGTGTTGCCGACGAATTCGTGAAATACGGCATCCGCTGTGCCATCGAGCCG
Organism: Oscillospiraceae bacterium; assembly: GCA_015065295.1. Classification (GTDB taxonomy): domain Bacteria; phylum Bacillota; class Clostridia; order Oscillospirales; family CAG-272; genus UMGS1696. Next base: position 4,437 of record SVQN01000009.1, on the reverse strand, counting down.
ATCCGTTCTGCCGAAACGACGGTGGTCAATCGGGTTGCACAGACCAATGCCTACATTGACGATCTGAACCATCCGGGCGTACAGCACATCAACGGCGATGTGTTCCACATGCTGACGGAAGAATCCCACATCGGCGAAGCGATACTGGCGTGCGGGGATCGTCTCACCAACCTGCACCTCGCCGACACCACGCGCGGCACACTCGGCACCGGTTCTCTCGACTTCGACACCGTCATCATGGCCTTATACCTGATGAACTACAACAACCGCGAAGCAACGTGGGTCACGCCCGAGCCGCTCGGTGCCGGAGCCGACCCGTACCCCATGCAGAACTCCAAGGTCGATCCGGTCATTCTCGACCGCATGGTATTTGACAGCTATCGTTACTTCCGTGAGCGGGAGGCTGCTGTACTGGCGTTGGGTGAGTGAGGATGACAACGTTTTGTGAGTGCAGGGGTGGCGTGTAGGGGAAACGCGCTTTCTTGAAAGAAAGCTGTGCAAAGAACTTTCATCTGCGGCTGACGTGGAGTTTGTTTTATATAGTGGAGAGGGGATTTTTTTGAAAATACCGGCTCGTGAAACTGAAATTTGTTAGACCTGTTGACATGAGGCTGGTTTGAAATTCTACGAAGTAGTGGAGATGGAAGTCAGGCTCCGCCAAGACCCTGACTTCCCACGCCGGTTTTCGACTGCATAATAAGGTACGCCACTATAGAATTCAGCTACGGTTTGTCAGCATCCGCGCGGCTTGGCTATCCCGCCGTCCGCGCTTTGCGAAAGTTCGGTCGGCTGACATATCGTTTTGCACTAACGAAAGCACGCACGGCGACCGAGCCAAGGCGTGCGGGGTATACCTATATGTAGCTGAATTCTGACGCGGCGCACGATATCATGGAAACGGAAGTGACCTGTGCTGAACAAAACGGAGTTTTGAGAAGTCGCTCTCCTATTCCTCGTAGTCTTTATTCCTCCATGTCAACGGGTGAAACAAATTTCGGCTGTACTCCACGGAGTTTTTCCAATCCCCCTTCTCTCCCATACCAACCACACAAACCGTCAACACAGAATAAAAAGGTTTTGGAAGGGGTTTGGGGAAACCTTTTCCTCAAAAAGGTTTCCCCAAGAAACTCCCCACCCGAACACCCTGCACCTGATACATTCTATAAAAAAATCAAAAAAATAACCCATACAAGGAGACACACAATGGAAAAGTACCTGATTAATCCGAATCAGAAGCTGAGTAAAATCAGCAAGGACATCTACGGCAACTTCAGCGAACACCTCGGACGGTGCATCTACGAAGGGATGTATGTCGGCGAGGATTCGCCCATTCCGAACGTCAACGGGATGCGCTGCGACGTGGTCAACGCACTCAAGGACATGGGACTTCCCGTGCTCCGCTGGCCGGGCGGCTGCTTCGCCGATGAGTATCACTGGAAGGACGGCATCGGCCCGAAGGAAACCCGCAAGAAGATGATTAATACCCACTGGGGCGGCGTGGTCGAGGACAATTCCTTCGGTACGCACGAATTCTTTGAACTCTGCCGCCAGATCGGCTGCGATGCCTATATCACCGGCAACGTCGGTTCCGGAACCGTTCAGGAAATGAGCGAGTGGATCGAATATATCACCTTCGACGGCGTTTCTCCGATGGCAGACCTTCGTAAGGAAAACGGCAGCGAAAAGCCGTGGAAGCTGAAGTATTTCGGCGTGGGCAACGAAAACTGGGGCTGCGGCGGCAATATGACTCCCGAATATTACGCCGACGAATACCGCCGCTATGCAACCTACGTCCGCAATTACGACTGGAAAAACCGCGTCTCCAAGATCGCCTGCGGTGCAAACTCCTTCGATTACAACTGGACGGATGTCCTGATGAAGAAGGCCGGCGGTCAGATGGACGGTCTGTCCCTCCATTATTACACCGTTCCCGGAAACTGGGGCAAGAAGGGCAAAGCTCTTGAATTCACCGATGAAGAATACTACTCCACCATCGAAAAGGCGTATAAGATCGAAGAACTCGTCCGCCGTCATGGGGAAATCATGAACCGCTACGACCCGAACAAGCGCGTCGGTATGATCGTGGACGAATGGGGTACCTGGTACGATGTCGAAGAAGGCACCAACCCCGGCTTCCTGTATCAGCAGAGTACGCTCCGCGACGCCATGGTTGCCGGTCTGTCCCTGAACATCTTCAATAAGTACAGCGACCGCGTCAAGATGGCGAACATCGCGCAGACCATCAATGTTCTTCAGTCCGTTGCACTGACCGACGGCGAAGAAATGCTTCTCACTCCGACCTATTACGTCTTCAAGATGTACAAGGATCATCAGGAAAATACCCTGCTCGGCTCCTTCCTTACCACCCCGTCCTACGGCCGCGAAAAGACCCCGCAGCTCATCGAAAGTGCATCCGTGAAGGAAGACGGAACGATCATCGCAACGATCGTCAACACCTCCCTCACCGATGCGGCAGACATTGCCTGCCAGATCGCCGACTTCAAGGTATCCGGCATCACGGCGGAAATCCTCACCGGCGAAGTTCACGAACACAACAGCTTTGACAACAAGGATGTCGTTTCCATCAAGGAATTCACCGGCTTTGAAACGACGGCAGACGGTTTCACCACGGTACTTCCACCCTGCTCCGTTGTCAAGTTTGTCATCCGATAATCGCCAGAATGAAGGAATGCAAACGCTGTCTTCTGCGAGAATCGGCGGAAAACGATACGTTTGAGAACATCCGCGGAAGGATCGACAGGCTCCGTCCCGAAGAGAAAGCTGATGAAGAACTGTACGAACGCCGTCTGAATGCGTGCCGGGAATGCGATCACCTGATTTCCGGCATCTGCATGAAATGCGGCTGCTATGTCGAGTTCCGCGCGGCGTTCCGGCAGATGAAATGCCCGAACGTGTCCGACAGAAAATGGTAAACGATACAATTGAGATATCACAGAGGTAATTATGGCAGTTTCCCTTATTGAAGTCCCGCGCGGCGGCGATAATTTCGTCTTTATCCCCGCCTGCTGTTATGCGGGCAACAAATTCCGGGTAAAAAAATGCAGTTATCCGCCCATGTTCCAGACGTCCGAATCCGATCCGGAGATGCCGAACACCATTACGGACGTTCCCCGCGTGGAAACCCTGCCGGACGGACGCGAAGTCATTGAAGTCAGCACCGGCGACGCGGCGGTTCCCTGCATCGGCGTGTTCTCACCGTCGGAAAAACGGGGTGTTCTTGTGTTCACGGTGCAGGAAATCAACGGCAAAAACATCGGTCTGGCATACGATTCCGGCACTATCCGTCTGACATGGCCCGCCAAACGGGAGAAAATCTACCGGATGTGCCGCACGTTCGCGGGTGATACTCCGTGGACGGATGAACCGGCGGAAATCCCGCATAAGGTTCTCGATTTCCCCTGCGAAACGCTGGCGGACTTCTACCGTGTTTTCTTTGAAAACCGCAAGATCATGGGACTGGACGCCAAACGTCCGGAAACGCTCCCGCCGGAAGAACAGTTTGCGATCCAGCGGGACAAGTTCAACGCCATGAACTGGGACGAAACGCTCGGTATCTACATGGTCGGAACCGACCGCACCCGGTTTCAGGTATGGCAGCCCGGCTGGACGGGCGGTACGATGAGCGGCTATGCCCTCATGAAAATGGGCGGCGAGCTGGAACGGGAACGCGAACTGAAAACACTCGATTTCCTGTTCTCCACGCAGGGAGAAAGTGGTTTCTTCCACGGCGTGATTGATGCGGAAGGCAAGAGCTACGGCGACGGATTCAGCGGCGAAGGTACGCAGAACTGGCACCTCATCCGCAAATCCGCCGATGTCCTGTACTTCCTGTTCAAGCATTTCCGGCTGATGAACGAACGGAAGATCGGGATTCCGGAGAATTATCTGGAAGGCGCGAAGAAAACCGCCAACGGGTTTGTACGCCTGCATGAGAAATTCGGTCAGTTCGGACAGTTTGTCGATGACCGGACGGGAGACATCTGCATTTACGGCTCGGTCAGCGCGGGGATTGCTCCTGCGGGACTGGCGGAAGCGTACCGCTTCTTCGGCAATCCGGAATATCTGCGGGTGGCGGAAGAAAGTGCAGAACGCTATTACCGCGAATTCCTGAGCAAAGGCTACACCACCGGCGGTCCCGGTGAAATGCTCCAGTGCGTGGACAGCGAAAGCGCGTTCGGTCTGCTCGAAAGCTATGTCGTCCTGTACGATGTCACCGGGAACGAAAAATGGCTGACATACGCCAAAGAAGCCGCGCATTATTGCAGCAGCTGGGTCGTCAGCTACAATTATAAATTCCCCGAAGGAAGCGAATTCGCCCGTCTCGGCATGAAAACGGTCGGCACGGTCTTTGCGAACCTCCAGAACAAGCATTCCGCACCCGGAATCTGCACACTGTCCGGCGACAGTCTGTACAAG
>SVQN01000087.1 GCA_015065295.1 Oscillospiraceae bacterium | reverse complement strand
CTTTTTCCTTAAAAAAGGTTCCCCACCCCCCTCCAAAAACCTTTTCAGACTATGTGACAGAAAGAGTATATGCGGTTTGGAAGGTTTATCGCTCAAATACGTCCGCCAAAATTTCGAGGATGCGGAATTTGATTTTCCAGCCGCCGTCGTTTCCGGTGATGATGCGGTATTCCTCCGGTGTAAATCCGGCGGCGATGTATGCGTCCTCATCCGCCGTTTCCCTGGCAAACCGGATGCAGACCGTCGGGAACAGGACACACCACCAGTTCTTCCCCGCCCCATCACCGAGCGTGACCCGCAGGGATTGGTAGACTCCGGCAGGCAGGCATGCGGAACCGTAATCCCTGCGCGGATATTTCTCCGGCGAAAGCTCCACACTGACAGTGCAGTTCCCTCCGTTTTCACGGACACAGACTTCGGCGGCGGATCGGATTTCCTCTGACATTGCCGTGACCACGGCGTTTGCTTCTTCAAAAGAGGTACAATCGCCGACCGCAACGGACACACAGGCCAGCACCGCGTCGCGTACCTTGAGCTTGAGTGCCTGATCGTCCGCACTGTCCGACTCCGCGATCACATGGAGCCGCAGAACATCTTCATAAATCCGATGTTCGCCCGCGATGGGAAGAACGGATAGCAGAACGGCGGATAGCAGAACGGATGCGGTCAGGCGGATCAGAATACTCATAAAAAACTCCTGTCGGACAAAGAGATGATACGATATCCTTCCCCGGCAGGAGATTTTTTATTCAGTTATCGGACAGGAACAGAGATTTTTTCCGAAAAGAATCAATCGCCGAAGGTCTTCGTGACTCGTTCGTAATACTTTTCGGTAGGTTTCTTTACCGAAGCCACTTTGGATGCAAGTTCGGTGCTCTTGGAGGTAATCAGGTTGACAAGGATATCACGGTTGATCGTGGTATCGTAAACGTAACCGAAGTTGAATACACGGCCTTCCCGGATCAGGTCAAGCATGAGCGGCATGGTTTCATCCTGTGCAAATTTGGTCTGCATTGCCGTATTGTAGTATGCCGGAAGAATATCGTTGAAGGTCGCGGCAGAAAATGCTTCGATCATGGTTCCGACAAAATCACGGTCTTCTTCCGACAGAGTAACCGGAAGTGCCATAACCGACGCATGACCGTCCACAAGATTCAGATACTGTTCCTGCTGTTCGTCATACTTGGGGTACGGGACAAGACCGTAGCCGAGATCCTTGTCGCGGTTGACTTCCACGTCGCGGATCATCATTGAAGCAAAGAGTGCCTGATCCTGCCAGAAGATCATATTCTTTCCCTGCGTTTGATCCCAGTAGGAAATGTTGTCATCCACAAGAAGGGCGTACATTTTTTCAAAGACAATCTGCGTTTTTTCGGAATCCATTGCAAAATACGGCATTCCGTTGTCGTCAAACCGGGAAATCGTTTCGCCGCACGCCCACCAGTAATTCGAAATGGACGCCAGCCACGGAGAACCGTAGGAATTGATGCCGTAGGTATCTGCGTCGGTCATTTCACCGTCACCGTTGCTGTCGTTGGACACATTCTGCACCATCGCATAGTAGGCATCCAGCGTCCAGCTGTTTTCCTGAACCAAATCATACGGTGTTGTGCTGATTCCGAGATTCTCCATCATCTGCTTGTTGAAAATCAGACACCATGCCATTTCAAACGTATTCAGACAGTAGTCGGATGCCGTAACGTACATGATATCATTGACCGTCAGTTCTTTGACCGAAGAGGTCCACCACGGCTTTTCAAAATTCAGATGCGGCATATCATACCAGTTCATCGTGACGCCGCCTGCCGCGAGAGACGCGGTAAGGATCATGTGCTGGAACGCAATGTCAAAGCTGCGGTCGCCGGCGGAAACGGAATTGGTAAACGTATTGTTCAGATTTCCTTCGCTCACGGGAAGACGCGCAAGCTCCATCCCGAAACGTTCTTCGATTTCCTGCGTACGCGTGAAAATCGCATCGTTGATGATGTCGCCGGTCAGTTCGTCCGCGTCAATCTCGCGCAGATGCTCCGCTTCATCGCGGTACAGAACGGTATAGATACGTCCGTCAAATTTCACATCTTCCAGATCGTCGGAAACTTTGGTTGTCTCCGGTTCGGTTTCCACGGTTTCTGCCTCTTCCACTGCCGCAGGAGCAAGACCTTCGTCAGCGGGTTTCTCTTCAACAGTAGTTTCGGAACAGGAAGCCAGCGGCGGTATCAGCATCAGAAGCGCAAGAAGAAGAGTAAGTGTTTTCTTCATAATAAAAATTCCTTTCATAATAACAGCCACAATCAATTAAACTAAAAATTCCACCCCAACATCCCACTGTGCCGAGGTAACGAGGTCGCGTAAAATTTTCTCAGAGTTTGAATCAACTTCACTTGATGCACCGGAATTGCAGAAACTCCACCTGTCTTTCTCCTGGATGAAAAGTTTTTGAAAAGGGGTTTGGGGGAAAACTTTTTTCAAAAAGTTTTCCCCCAAGAAACTCCACTTTCTCAGAACGAAAGTTCGTCCCAGTCTTCTTCATCCTTCAGGTAGCGGATGTAGCGTACCCAGTCGTAGCGGGAGAGGAAGTGCGTACCGGGACGGAGGTGGTAGCCGAGATTGCCGTCGGCAAACTGTTCGTCCGGGATCGGGAGACGGTTCGGAGCTACAAAACCGGTCAGACCGTGGATTTCCCATGCGGGAGACGCTGCATGGCAGGCAAGGAATTCCGAATACGGGTCTGCCCACGAGTCTTCCATCGCCGATGCAACGTATGCCTTGCGTGGTGCGATTGCCGCGATCAGGAAGTGCTGGTCGAACGGTACCTGTTCGGATGCTTCCACGGATACGGAGATTTCCTGCATCTTTTCATTGAACCAGTACGGGAATACCTTCGCAATGCGCGGGAAGGTTTCGCCGACCTTCATACGGGTGATCGCCGCGCCGGAACAGCCGGAGTCATTCGAGAAGACGTGCGTGAAGCGTTCGTCGTTCGCACCTGCCCAGAGAGCGGTCTTGCCGAGACGGGAATGCCCCATAACACCAACGTGATCCGCATCCACGCAGTCGAGAGTAAGAAGATAGTCCAGTACGCGGGACGCTGCAAATGCCCACATACCGATCTTGCCGAACGTGTCGCTTTCGCGGACGCCGTCCTTGATGTAATGCGGAGCCATGCCGCCTTCGTAGTGGTCTTCGCGGTCAGCCGCCACGTCGTTCATGACCATTTCCGCAACGATCACGTCGTTGTCCACGATTTCTTCGATCGGATAATATTTCGGGAATCCGAACGAGATGAATACAAATGCCGGTGCGGGAGAAACGGCCGTCGCGGTCTTCGGAATCGTCAGATTGACCGGGAATGTGAAGGATTCGCCGTCCGGAGTCGGGAATGTGATCTTCACAAGCTGCGTTACCGCCTTGCCGGCTGCCGAGCCTTCGCTGCGTTCGATCACAGCGGTGGTCTTGCCGGTGTACGCGGGCATCCGGCCGTATTCGTATTCGGACAGAATGTCCACCAGTTCCAGACGACGTTCCGCCCAGTTTTCGCGGGTAACTGCACTGCCGTCCTTCATTTTCATCAGTTCGGGCAGCTTCCGCTGTTCAAGAAGTTCTTTTACCATAATATGTCCTCCATAAATGAGAATTTTCAAGTTGTCTCCATTATATCATATTTCCATGAAAAAGTCACCCGGACAAACCAAAAAAATTGTGATATTTCCGCAAATTGCAGGCACGGATCGTGTGTTCTATTTCTGTGAAAACTAAAAAAAACGTGGGAAAAACCTTCCGGAAAAAGTTTTTCCCACAGAAATTCATATCAGCCTTCCAGCTTCATGTCGCCGTCTTTGATCCAGCCGATCTTCCGCAGAAGTTCGGACACCGCAAGGGAAATCGCTCCCGGCAGGATCACGCACAGCAGAAGAATCCCGATCCACGTCATGACAGACGTACCGCTGTCGGCAATGATCCCGATGGGGCCGACCAGACCGCAGGTACCCATACCGGCGGAAATGCCGGAGCATTCGAGCTTGAAGACCAGCGTGGAGAGCGGTCCGCAGACAGCAGCGGCAAAAGTCGGCGGAATCCATATCCGCGGATTTTTGCAGATGTTGCCCATCTGGAGCATCGACGTGCCGAGTCCCTGCGAAACGATGCCGCCCCACTTGTTTTCACGGAAGCTGCACACGGCAAAGCCGACCATCTGACAGCAGCATCCGACCGCCGCCGCACCTCCGGCAATTCCGGAAATCGCAATCATCGCGCAGATTGCCGCGCTCGAAATGGGGAGCGTCAGCACGATACCGACGACAACCGAAACGATGATGCCCATCAGGAACGGCTGATACGTCGTGGCGGTGTTGACAAACTGTCCGAGGTAAAACATGACGTACGCAATCCCGGGACAGATGAACTTGGCGACCGCGTAACCGGCGAGAATGGTGACGGTCGGCGTGACGAGGATGTCCACTTTCGTTTTTCTGGAGACGAGCATCCCGATCTCGACCGCTACGATAACGGCGAAAAACGCACCTGCCGGCCCGGCGGTGATGGTTTTCTCGTCAATGACCGTTCCGAGCGAATATCCGGCGTACCCGACCGTCGCACAGGAGAAAATGACAAGCGGATGCGCTTGCAGCGTATACGCAATGGCCGCGCCGATCGCCATCCCGGACGATGCGGACGCCATTTTGTTGATTTCGTTGAAGAATTCCAGTCCGGTGTACTTGCCGACGGTACTGAAAATCGTCCCGATCAGCAATGACGCAAACAGACCGAGTGCCATTGCACCCATAGCGTCGATAAAATATTTTTTCAGATAGGCTTTGAGTGTTTTCATCCCGTTGTCCTCCATAGTTCCGTGAACTCAGCCTTTGGTGAGATCGGCAAACGGCGCATCAATATACGCCGCGAGCTGTTCCGGATTGACGATCATCTGCAGCCCACGCTGTCCCGCGCTGACATAAATTTCGTCGAAAACGATGGCCGTCTCGTGGATATAGGTGGGGAATTTTTTCTTCATTCCGACGGGAGAGCATCCCCCGCGGATATAACCGGTCAGCGGCAGCAGTTCCTTGACATGGATCATTTCGACCCGTTTGACACCGGCCGCAACCGCGCATTTCTTGAGATCCAGCTCCTCCGCCACAGGGATGCAGAAGACCTCATGTCCGCCCTTGTCATCGCGGCAGACGAGCGTTTTGAACATACAGTCGGGATCAATCCCGAGAACCTCCGCCGCATGAGTCCCGGACAGGTCGTCCTCGTCCACCTCATAGGAAGAACAGGTGAACGGAATCCCCGCCGTCTCCAGCAGGCGCAGCGCATTGGTTTTGGTCATGGGAAAATGTGTTTTTCTCGGGGAAAACTTTTTTGAAAAAAAGTTTTCCCCGAACCCCTTTCAAAAAACTTTATACTATTATAAATGGATTATGTTCAGTGCAGATTGATCGTATTCGTATAGATTTTACCGTTCCATTCGGCTTGGATGGTGACGGTTTCTGCATTTTCGTCCGGCAGGAGGGCGGCGAGCATACGGCCGCGGCGGGTTTCGCACACGTTCGTGGTGTAGTCGTGATCGGCTTTGCTCCATCCGCTGCCCGTGCCGAGGACATTCGCGCCTTCTGCGGTAACGGTGATCGTTCCTTCGCATCCGACGGCACGTCTGCCCTGTCCGTCAACGAGGGTGATTTCCGCATAAACAAGGTCGGCATTTCCGGACTGTCCGGTAAGGTCGGGCGTGATTTCGAGGGACACGGCTTCCCCTGCGGTTTCCAGTGAGTCGATTCCGCTGATAACGCCATCTCTGTACGCCACCGCTTCCAGTCTGCCGGGACGGTAGGTTACGGTGAATTCCGCAAGACCGCGTTCATCCGGCTTCTTCCGACCGAGCGATACGCCGTCCTGGTGATTTTCATCGAAAATCATAAGTTCGCATTCGTCCGCCATGGTATAGAGATGAACCGTCGCCGGAGAGCCTTCGCCGTCGTAGTTCCAGTTCCGTTCGACCAGCGGGAAGCCCCACGGAGAAATGATGTACTGTTTTCCGAAATCCGCCGGAGAACCCGCAAGAATGCGAACGCTTCCGTCGAACCATGCCGCATCGCGGTAGTACGACTGGGGTGTTTTGAAGCCGCAGATATCGAAGTCGCCGCAGTTCGCCGTATGTTCCGGGAGCGCGGTCAGCCCCCAGCGTTTGTTGGGATCGTCCGTGATATGACCGATGCCGGTTTCGCCGAAATAATCCCAGCCCGTCCAGACAAACTCACCGATGAAGCGCGGGTGCTTGTCCATCGCACGGCGGGCGGCAACCGCATCCATCGGGAAGGATTCCGTCACGGCAATCAGGCGATCCGGGAAGCGGACGAAGTCCTTGTCGAGACGATCGAGGAGGTAATTATAGCCGACCGCATCGAGGATATCGGCGGTATACATCGTTTTTTCGGAGAAAAAGTCGAGTTTTTCCGCCGGATAATCGCGCGTCGCCTGCTCCTTCTGATCGTATTCCCAGTTATCCCAGAAGGTACAGAGTGCGTGCGTGACCAGACGGGTATCGTCATAGTTACGAATCGTTTCAACAATCGCGGAACCGGTGCGGTAGCCATTTGCGCGGCCGTTCTTTTCGGCAATTTCGTTCCCCGTGGACCACATAATAACGGACGGATGGTTCCGGTCGCGCTTCACGGTCATCGCGGTGTCGTTCCGGAAGTTTTCGTCGAACCAGATGTGATAGTCGAATTCCCGCTTGCCGATGCGCCATGCGTCGAACAGTTCGTCGATCACGAGCATCCCCATACGGTCGCAGACGTCGAGCAGAACGGCGGACGGCGGATTGTGCGCGGTGCGAATGGCGTTGAAGCCGTTTTCCTTGAGGATGCGTACCCGGCGTTCTTCTGCCGAGCGGAACGATGCCGCACCGACGATGCCGTTGTCGTGGTGGTTGCAGGTGCCGTACAGCTTGAGCGGTTTGCCGTTGAGGAGGAATCCGCGTTCGGGATCGTTTTCCACAGTGCGGATGCCGAACGAAACGGACGCACTGTCCGCCGCTTTGTCCGTCGTCAGGGTAACATCCACATCCACCATCACCGGAGTATCGGGCGTCCACGCGGTAATTCCGTGGAGCATCGTCTTCACGGGAACGATATTTTCGCCCTGATTCAGCCAGATACGACGGGTAAGCGATGCAAATTCGCCGATCCGGATCACAAGTTCCGCCGTTTTCGGACGTTCCGCGATCACGGTGGTTTCCACGGAAACGTAGGCCTCGTCTCCGTTCAGGCGGAGGGTCTTTGCAAAAATTCCGTACGGCGCGATGTAATCTTCCCCGGCGATCAGCACTTCCGCATTACGGTAAATTCCGGAACCGGTGTACCAGCGGGAACACGGCTGCGCGGTATGGTCAACGGTCACGCGGACGCGGTTTTCGCCCTCTTTGATAAAATCGTCCGCCGGAATGAAGAACGGCGTGTAGCCGTAGCTGTGCCGTCCGGCGAAATTGTCGTTGACGTAAACTTCGCACAGTCCCATGACCCCGTCGAAATGCAGGAGATGGTGCGCGGCATTCGGATCGGCGGTAAACGTCGTTTCATACGACGCGCGGGACGGGTTGAAAAATCCGCCGTCCGCTCCCGTGGGACTGTCCGGAGTGCGCTTTGCGGCAAGCATATAGTCGTGCGGAATCGTGACTTCGCGCGTACTGCCGTCCTGCGTGAATTTCCATTGTTTCAGTAACTGCTGTTTTTTCATCGTTCATTCTCCTTTATCAAAAAATCCAATCGTTATTCGACATCCCACCGGACGATTTTTACACCGTCATCGTCCCTGTGGGCATAAACCCATTCGACCAGCCAATCTGTGAAAAATCCGTTATCCACCGGATACATCCGGTAGTCATCCATGATATTTCCCGCAATATCCAGACATTCTCCATAAACGGTAAAACTGTTGGGCAGAATATGGTCTCCGTATCGGTAATCCTCTTCCCCGATATGAAATCCGATCGTCATATACGGATTTCTTCCCCGCTCCACATCTTTCTGATCCAGTTTCAGTCCGGTAAGAACATCCAGCAGTTCGGGATGCGCCTCCGTATCAATATACAAACGGATTTCCGTATCGTAATTTCCGTCGAGGGACATCCGCAGAATAATCTGACGCGCATCGAAGACTTCATCCCCGAGAATCTGCGCGACCGTGCGTGTCTCGCCTTCGGGAATAGAATAGATATCATTCCAATGATGCAAAACGGAAGAAAAAATTTCTCTGGAGACATCGGGATTTTCATACAGCAATCGGTACGAAACCTTCTGCCATTTTCCTTCTTCATTCTGCTCCGTGCGGGTGAAGCTCAGGGCATCGTGTGCCGGATAAATCATCACCGTTTCACCATTCTCCAATGTACAAAGGATATAATGCCACATCACACCATAGAGCGGTTCCGGTTCATATTCTTCCAGTACAAACGGTGTTGTTTCCATCAGCGCAAGCAAAGCCCCGGAATCCTCTTTGGATAACGAAACCGGTTCCGTTGGTTCAGCATCACTTTCCAGCAGTACCTGCACATCCGTCACCTCTACGTCCGTCTGTCCGCTTATAAACGCCAGCACCTCATTAAAGGTATCGACTTCCTCCGCCGTCTGCGGAACCGCCGTGGAATCGCCGGAACATCCGGTCAGCATCCGCAGTCCGGTCAGCATCAGCAGACCAACTACAACCGTCAGAATCCTTCGTTTTTTCACAGTAATTCCCCCTTACAATTTTTAATTCAATTTATACCGTCAGCTCATACGCCACGCGCGGGTCGCCGTTTGCCAGATAAATCGTCCCGCAGTGGACAAATCCGTGCTTTTCGAGCATCCGGCGCATGACACGGTTGCCTTCGTGCGTGTCAATCCGCACGGACGTTTTGCCTGCCATCCGGGTGAGATCATGCACAAAGTCGATCATGCAGGTGGACGCTCCGCTTCCGCGGCTGGCGACGGCAATCGCAACACGGTGTACCGCGTTGTAATTCCGGTTGTCGTCCCCGGTCGCCCAATGTCCGTTTTCGATCACGTCATACAGCGGCTCGCCGTCCGGAATCAGCGCGAATGTACCGATCACCTGTCCGACACGGACATCACCGTCTTTCACCAGAACGTAGGAACGATCCCGCGCGAGGTCATCCTCGATGGCTTCGCGGTTCGGATAGCCGTCCTGCCACTGGTTGATCCCCAGCGCGGCGATAGTGCGGCGCGCTTCCTCGAGGATCGGCACAATTTCGTCGATGTCGGCGGCGGTGGTTTTGCGTATGGTCATAAAAATCTCCGTTGAATTTGTTTTTTCTTCATTTTATCACACGTTTCTGTACACGTCAAGAATTCCTTCGACAAAATTGCCGGTTCTACTTGAAATTTCCGCCGGATATCGGTATAATAAACTCAACAATATATCGAAAACAACAATTCTTTTCCAGAAGAAAGTTTTTTGAAGGGGTTCGTGGAAACTTTTTTTCAAAAAAGTTTCCACGAGAAATTCCTGAAAGTGAGGTATCTCCTATGCAGAGCGGAAGTGTTTTCAACATCCAGAAATTTTCCATTCACGACGGTCCCGGCATCCGGACGACCGTGTTTCTCAAGGGCTGTCCCCTCCGCTGCAAGTGGTGTCACAATCCGGAAGGACTGTCCGCCGCGACCGAAGTCGAATACGAACCGACCAAGTGCATCGGCTGCGGCGCGTGTGCGGCGATCTGTCCGCGCGGGTGCCACAGTATCTCCGAAACCGAAGGTCACGGCTACGCGCGCGAGGACTGCACCCGCTGCGGCGAATGCATCGGTCACTGTGTCGCCGGTTCCCTCAAGCTGGTCGGGACGGAACACACGGTCGAGGAAGTCATCAAAAAAGTCATGGCGGACAAAATTTTCTACGATACCAGCGGCGGCGGCATGACCCTCTCCGGCGGCGAGCCGTTCTTCCAGCCGGACTTCGCCATTGCCCTGCTGAAAGCCGCGAAGGAAGCCGGTCTGAACACCGCGGTCGAAACGAGCGGATTCTGCAAGACCGAAACCATTCTGGAAGCTGCGCCGATGG
>SVQN01000008.1 GCA_015065295.1 Oscillospiraceae bacterium | reverse complement strand
GTGAATTCTCCCTCTGCTGCCACATTCACGCAGTGGCGCAGGTTGCATTCGTCCTCGTACAGCGTCACAGTTGTCCCGTCCGCGCGGATTCCGCTTACCGTATAGTGCTTCGCCAGCGTCTTCGGCATCGTCATCGTCGGGGATTCCGGCACGATGTTCGCCCGCATCGAGTGACGGCGTTCGCACCAGTCGCCCGGCACGGTCGCGCGGTCAAGGTCGGAGTCGAACACAATGTGGACGTTCCCAATTGCCTGCGGCTCGGCGAACGTATAGCCCACCGCCTGTCCGACCGGGATAAACGCTCCCTGATCGTCCGCACCGTAGGTGTGATTCGTCCGGTCAATGCCGTTCCGGAGGTTGTCGAGGCCTTCCGTCAATTCCGCTTCTTGGATAAATGCCGGGATTTCGCGCTTGTTGTACGGCAGGAAGCAGCCGTTTTCCATCAGGCGCGCCTTCAGCAGACCGGTTTTTTCCTCATAGACCCCGCGCGGACTTAATTCAAATTCACGCGCAATGTTCGCCGCTGTGCCGACCGCTTCGCCGAGGGTCGCGCAGGTCGCCATGACGCGCGCGCTGCTCATTGCCGCATGGGTCAGGGAAATGTTCCGTCCCGCGAAGAACAGGTTTCCGATATTTCTCGAATACAGGCACCGGTACGGGATGCCGTAGGGAGCCGGAGTTCTGCCCCAGACGTTCGGGTTGCCGTAGTGGTAGAATCCGTCGGGATGGTGGTCGTCGAGCGGCCATCCGCCGAACGCGGCGATATCGTCAAAGTGACCGCCTGCCAGCACGTCGCCCTGTGTCATGATGTAGTCGCCGACCATACGGCGGGATTCGCGCTTGCCGGGGAGGAACGCGAGGAAGTCAAGCTGCCAGTAGTCCGCGTCCTCGACCTCGCCGCTGTTCTTGATGTAGTCGAACATCCCGTAGGCGAGGGAAACGAGTTCGTCGCGCACGTCTTCGGTGTCAGCGATGGAGTCGCGGTTTCCGCCGAGTTCGAGATACCAGAAGTTTTCCGAGGAGGACTTCATGTTCGGCTTGCGGAGCGCGATTTCCTCGGGCGTGAGCCGCTTTGCCCACGACGGCAGGATGAATTCCGACTTCCGATCGCTCTTCCGGCACTGGATGAGACAGCTCATGCCCATCGTCTGGCGGTCGGCTTCCGTCTGGGAGGTCTTTTCGCCGAATTCCTCGCAGGCTTCGCGTCCGACGCGGTATTCCGCACCGGTAAGAGGAGCGAGAATGCTGTCGCCGGAGCAGTCCGCGAAGTATGTGGCTTCCACTTTATGCCATTTCTGCGTTGTGGTCTGCCATCCGGTGACGCTTTTGATGATGCCGTCTTCGGTCACAGCGTCGCAGCAGGAGCAGTTGAGGAGGTAGGTGATGTTCTTTTCCTCGCGGATTTTGCCGTAGAGAAGGCCGTCCCAGATGCCGTAGACCTTGTCGGGGTTGCGGTAGAGGGCTTCGAGCTGGATTTCCTCGATGATGCCGGTCTCGCGGTTGTTTTCGCCGTCGGAGCCGCAGACCCACATCCGGATTTCGGACGACGCATTGCCGCCGAACATGGGGCGATCCTGCATGATGACGACTTTCGATCCGCCGCGTGCCGCCGCAATGGCCGCGCACATTCCGGCAAGACCGCCGCCGACCACGCAGAGGTCACAGGAGTGAAGAATGGTTTCGATCATGATTATTGTACCTCGCTTGAATGATTTTATCGTATACCAAATACCAGAACAGCATTTTCTAACGTCCTGCTGTCGATATTGGCATGTTCAAGAATTAAAGAATAGTTTCCTTCCGGGAGGTCGGAAAACGTTCCCTCACCGGTTCCGCCGACTGTTTCAGCACGATATTCAGTTCCGTTTTCCGCACGAAGACATATCGTCAGATGAATTCCCATGGGAGAGTAGTTAATGCTGTAATCCAGAGAGGACGCAGACGGGATTGTAATTTTTTCTGGATATTCCGCTGTACTGCCGGCTGTCAGATTCTGAACAGGGAATCCATCCGAAAACATATATTCAATTTCCGGAGAATATCCGGATTTAGGAAGGTCATCGGCAGAGAAAGGAGAGGGCGCATTGCATCCACTCAAGACGGCTGATGCGGTGAAAAGTGCAAACAACAGAAAAAGGCTTAGGAATTTTTTGTAAAGCATAGTGTACTTCCCCCTTATATTAGACCTGTTCGATAACCTATCGCCTGTTCGTAGGGACACGGCGCGCCGTGTCCGCTAAACGATTTGAACAGAGTATATTTTGTAAAAGAAATGTTCAATTTAGATGAAATTCCGATAAAATTCAGTTTATCCAAACTGATTGGCGGACACGGCACGCCGTGTCCCTACGAAGGATCGTAAGGTTATCGAACACGTTTATTGTAAGAAAAGAGCTGTTACAATCTCATAATTTAAGTTCATTATATCACACACCCGCGCAGGATTCAAGAAAAAACTGAATTTGTTTGACATTCCATCCGGGAGGGAGTATAATATGGCTAAGAACTAAGGACTAATGGTGAATGGCTGTCCAAACTTTATGTCTGTCAGCCTGACGGTAAATTTGGTTGAAGCTAATAGCTATTCACCATTCACTCGACTTCCCGAAGGGAAGGTCGGGTCCTTAGTCCAATAAAAATCGGAGATTTTTTATGAAAGCTGCTATTTTTGACCTCGACGGCACCCTTCTCGATACGCTCGACGACCTTTGGGATGCCGTGAACCATACCATGGACGCTCACGGATTCCCCCGCCGCACCCGTGACGAAGTCCGTGCCTTTGTCGGCAACGGCGTTGAACGCCTGATCGAGTTGTCCCTCGGCATTCCCGACGCGCAGAATCATCCGGACTTTGCCGGAATCGTGGCGGATTACCGTGCCTACTACGCCGCCAATTCCGAACACAAAACCGCGCCCTATCCGGGTGTGACTGACCTCATCCGCCGCCTGCTTGCCGACGGCATCGCCGTTTCCGTAGTTTCCAACAAGCCCCACGGCGCGACTGTGGCCCTCTGCGCGAAGTATTTCCCCGATGTGACCATGGTCTGCGGCGAACGCGAAGCCGAAGGAATCCGCCGCAAGCCGTGGCCGGACACCGTTTTCAAGGCGGTGGACGATCTCGGACTCACGCCCGCCGACTGCGTCTACATCGGCGACTCCGAAGTAGACATCCTCACGGCGAAGAACGCGGGGATGGACTGCATTTCCGTCCTCTGGGGCTTCCGCGACGAAGACGAACTCCGCGAAGCGGGCGGAACGACCTTTGTGAGAACATCCGAAGAGCTTTATCGGGCGATTACAGAATAACCTACAAGGGATGTCGGAATTTCCGGCATCCCTTGAATCTTTTTGTCGAAATCGTGTTTACAAAGCGTCCGGAAAATGCTATAATAAAAGGGAAATGGCGGACGTTTTGTCTGATTGTTTCTCATTTTTTACCAAAGGATTCGGTCATGCTTTTCTCTCATCTCCTGTTTCTGTACGTTTTTATGCCGGCCTTGTTTCTGGCATATTTCCTCATAAAAAACAATACCTACCGGCGGATCGTGCTGACCGCGTTTTCCCTTCTGTTCTACGCATGGGGCGAACCGGTGGCGATCTTCCTGATGATCGGGCTGGTGCTCGGCGACTACCTCTTCGGTCTCCTGATCGACCACGTCTACACCGCCATGGCAAAACGATTGTGGCTGATTGCGGCGATCGCGTTCAACCTCAGCATTCTTGGGGTATACAAATACCTCGGCTTCTTTACCGAGACGTTCAATATGGTCTTCCACGCGCAGGTTCCCGTGATCTCGCTGACCATGCCCATCGGGATCAGCTTCTTCACCTTCCAGACCATGTCCTACGTCATCGACGTGTACCGCGACGACGCGAAGGTGCAGAAATCCTTCTTTACCCTCCTGCTGTACGTTTCGTTCTTCCCGCAGCTTATCGCGGGGCCGATTGTCCGCTACAAGGACATCGAAGAACAGCTTGCCGACCGTCACGTTGAGGTGAAGGACTTCAACGACGGTATATTCCGCTTCTCCGTCGGGCTTGCCAAAAAGGTTCTGATCGCCGACTGCTGCGGTCTTGCCGTCACCTCGCTCTACGGACTGACGGACGTGACCTTCGTCTCCCGCTGGGCAGGCGCGCTGTTCTATACGCTCCAGCTCTACTTTGACTTCTCCGGTTACTCCGATATGGCGATCGGTCTCGGACGGATGTTCGGCTTCCGCTTCCTCGAAAACTTCAATTATCCCCTGATTTCCCGGAGTGCGACCGAATTCTGGCGGCGGTGGCACATGTCCCTCGGCACGTTCTTCCGCGATTACGTCTACATCCCCCTCGGCGGCAACCGGCACGACCAGCAGCGGAACATCCTTGTGGTATGGTTCCTGACCGGTCTGTGGCACGGCGCGTCGTGGAACTTCATCCTCTGGGGACTGTATTACGCAGTTTTACTTATGTGGGAAAAGTCCAGTCTGCTGAAGACGTTCGAAAAAATGCCGAAGCCGGTGTCGTTCGTGACCTCCCATGCGTACGCGCTGTTCGTCACGGTATTCGGCTTTGCGATCTTCTATTTTGACACGAATCTGCTGAAAAATCTCGGCTATCTGTTCGGCTTCGGCTGCACAGCCGTGACCGACATTTTCACGAATTCCGTGATATTCGACAACCTGATTCTCCTTCTTGCCGCGCTGTTCTTCTCAGTGCCGGTGATCCCGACGCTCTGGAAGAAGCTCACGCAGAGCGGAAAGATGCCGTACATCGCGGAACGCCTCCTGAAAACGGTTGCAGTGATCGGCTTCATCGCGGCAGCGTCGATCCGTCTGGTCGGCAATTCGTACAGCGCGTTCCTGTATTTCCGATTCTGATATCGAAAAGAATGCAAAAAAATGGCGATTCGTAGGGACACGGCGTGCCGTGTCCGTCGATCAATTTGGATAAACGAAATTTTGTCGGATATCCATCCAAATCGGACGTTTATTTACAAAATATGCTCTGTTCAAATCCTTTGGCGGACACGGCGCGCCGTGTCCCTACAAAAGATCGTTCAACTCAGTCATTCACCCTTAACCATTAGCCCTTAGTCCATACGAAAGGTTTCAGATTATGAAAAACAAAGTCATTGATCTCGTTTGTCTCGGTCTGGTTGCTGTGATGTTCGGCAGTGTCGCGCTGCTCAACCTCATTCAGCCCGACCGTCCGACGGAATCCGCCATGGAACAGCGGAAACTTGCAGGTATGCCGGAATTTTCCGTGACATCCCTTGCCGACGGTTCCTATTTTGCCGGTATTTCGTCGTTTGTCTCCGATACGTTCCTCTATCGTGACAATCTTGTCATGCTCTCCAAGAAAATGGACACCCTCCGCGGCATCGACTATTCGCTCGGCGAAGAAGAAAACTTCGTCCTGCTCGACAACAACGGTACCGCGCAGACCGACGACGGCGCGGATGCTGCGGCGGATCAGATCGCGGCGGCGTTCGACAGCCTTCTCAACAGCAATTCCACAGAAAATACTACCGAAGTAGAGGCAACTCCCGCAGAAGACAGCGTTCCTGAAGCGGATGTTCTTCCGGCTCCGGAGGCCGCTGTACCGGAAAATACCATCGAAGCGGAAATCGTGGAAGAAGAACCGGCAGTCACCGAACCCGCAGCGGTTCCGGAAACTCCCGAATCTCCGGAATCCCCCGAACCGGAATCTCCGGACAACGCAGTCGTTCCCCCGGCTGACAATCCGGAATCTCCGGCTCCGGAAGCTCCGGTTCCGGAAGCTCCCGCACCGGAGGAACCGACTCCTGAGGAACCGGCTCCCGAAACGCCTGCCGAACCGGCTGTGCCTGCGGTCAAGTCCATCACGCTTTCCAAGAACAGCCTGAAACTTACCGTCGGCAGCGGCGCGGTCGTGAATGCCAGCGTAACGACGGAAGGTGCGGGCGGCGCGAAGGTACGCTGGTCGATTTCCGATAAGAACATCGCGGCCATCGCCATGAATCCGAACGGCGGCATTGACGTCAAGGGTGTTGCCGAAGGTACCTGCACGCTGACCTGTTCCGCCGGAGAGGGCGACGCGAAAATCCAGCAGACGTGCGAAATTACCGTCAGCGCGGTCATTGCACAGACTCCCTCCGATGCCGGTCTGACCGCCGACTTCCTGCCGGACGGCCTGTTCATCTACGGCGACGGCGTTTACACGCAGGCATACTATTCCGAAACCAATGCGAAAAACTACGCCCAGACGGCGGCATACTATAAGACCCTGTTCGGCGAAAACACCCGCGTGAGCATGGTCGTTGCGCCGGTTTCGTCCATGGTGATCGACAATCCGACGGTCACGTCGAAGATTCCGGATCAGAAGGACATCCTCGACAAGATGGCGTCCCACGTCGATCCGTCCACGAATTTCGTGGATGCCTACACGGAAATGTACGACCACCGCGACGAATACCTGTTCTTCAAGAGCGACCATCACTGGACGGCGCGCGGCGCATATTACGCGTACTCCGCGTTTGCGAAGTCCATCGGTCTGGAACCCACGCCGCTCGACGGCTTTGACTACGCCGTCATGAACGACAGCTACCACGGCAGTATGTACAACTACACCTACGATGCGCGTGTCAAGAATTTCGTGGATACCATCGAAGCATTCTTCCCACGCAAGGCGCATACGATGACGGTATCGGCCATCGGCGGCGCGACGTACAACTACAATTCGAGCATTGTCAGCACGAACAAGACGTATGTGACCTTCATCGCGGGCGACAATCCGTATACGGTCATCAACGTTCCGGACAACCCGCAGGACTTCAACGTCCTGGTGCTGAAGGACTCGTTCGGGAATGCGTTCATCCCGTTCCTGTGCGAACATTACGGCAATATCATCGTCGTGGACACGCGGCATTCGGGCATGAACGTGTATGACCAGCTGAAGGATTACGGCCTGTCCGACATCATTTTCGTGAACAACATTCAGGCGGCGAACTCGGCTTCGTGGTACAGTATGTACATGAAGGCAGTCGGCGTGAACATCGGCGGATGAGGGGAACTGTCAGATATCTTTACGGTGTAAACCAAACCCGTAGGGAGCGGCGCCCTCGTCGCTCCGGTTATATTCTTCCAATAAACGAAATTTTGTTGGAGAAAGGTTCAATTTGGAGGCTATTCTTACAAAAATATGGTTGCGTTCAAATCGTTCGACGGAGCGACGAGGGCGCCGCTCCCTACAGATACAACCAATTTGTTGGTATATCAAACAGATTAAATACTCTACATAAATCCAAGGAGGACATTATGAAACTTGGGATCATCAACGGCTGGAGCGAAGACAGCTTCGCTTATGTCGCACAGAAGGGACTGCACGCGGTCGAATTCTGCTGCAACCACAACTACGACAGCATGGAAGTCGCCGGACACATCGACGAAATCCGCGAACGGATGGAAAAGTACGACGTTGTCGTGGGTTCCATCGGCCGCTGGGGTCAGCGCAGAATCGACGAGAACGGAAACATCATTGAATCCGCGTTCCAGCACGACAAGAACCTGATCGACGCGGCATCCGCGCTCGGCTGCCCGGTTTTCAACACCGGCTGCAACGCGGTGGAAGGGAAGAGCTTCGAAGAAAACTGCAAGATCGCCATCGACTATTTCGGAAAGCTGATCGACTACGCGAAGGGCAAGAACGTCAAGATTGCGGTTTACAACTGCTCGTGGGAAAACTTCGTTGTGGAAGACCCCGCATGGGACATCGTTCTCGGCGCACTGCCGGACCTCTGGCTGAAGTATGACACGTCGCACTGTCTCGGACGCGGCGGCGACTACATCAGGGAAATGTACAAGTGGGGCGAACGCATCGCGCACTTCCACCTCAAGGGTTCGATGTACATCGACGGCCGCCACTACGACGACCCGCCGGCAGGCCTCGACCAGGTCAACTGGGGCGCGGTCATGAACCTGCTCTACACGAAGGGCTACAACGGCATGATCTCCATCGAGCCGCACTCCGGCAAATGGATGGGCGTGCGCGGTCAGTGGGGCGTAGACTTCACGATCCGGTTCATCACCCCCTACCTCATGCCCGAAGACTACGAATGGAACGGCAACCCGTACATGCCGTAAGGGAGGATAACATTTCTCGGGGAAACCTTTTTGCGAAAAAGGTTTCCCCGAACCCTTTCCAAAAAACTTCAACCTATTATAGATACAAAGTTTGTGCAGATTTGGAGGATAGATTTATGTTTGTAGTGGACTCGCATTGTGACAGCATAGCGATGGTTGGAAGACAGCCGCTCGTGAATCCGTATAATTACAGTAAGAAGTATCAGCAGCTTCAGATGGTGGCGATGTTCTGCGCGCATCCGAAGGATACCAAAGAGGATTCGTGGAACCGTGCGCGGTATTATATTGACGTTTTCAACAAGGCGATGGTTGATGAAGCGGACGTTGTTCTGCCCGTCCGGACGTACGCGGACATCGAAACGGCGTTCGCCGCCGGAAAGCACGCGGCTCTTCTGACGGTCGAAGGCGGGCTTGGCTTCAACACGGTGGAAAACTTCCGCGCCGTATGGGAAGCCGGTGTTCGTGTGTTCGGCGTAACGTGGCTGAGCAACGACATGGCGAAGAGCAACCGCGACAACGGGGAAGGGGACACCGGTCTGTCTGACCTCGGACGTGAAATCGTCGCGGAAGGGAACCGTCTCGGCATGATTTTCGACGTATCGCACATTTCCGACCGGAGTTTCTGGGACCTCGCGGAGATCGCGGAAAAGCCGATCATCGCCACGCATTCCAATTTCCGCACCCTCTGCGGACACACGCGCAACCTGACCGACGACATGGCACGTCAGATCGTGAAAGGCGACGGCATGATCGGTCTGAACCTCTGCACGGCGTTCGTACACGACGATCCCGAACAGCAGACCATCGAAAATTTCTTCCGTCACCTCGACTATTGTCTTGAAAACTTCGGCGAAGACCACATCGGCTTCGGCGGCGACATCGACGGTGTGGGCGGGGAATATCCCAAGCCGGTCAACGAAGGTTCGTCCATCCATGACCAGCTCATCGACTTCATGGAACAGCATTACAGCGCGTCCGTGATCGAAAAAGTCGCCGGTGTGAATTATCTGAACTTCCTGAAGAAGTATCTGTAAGCGGAGGCGGTCTTGAATTTTACCGGACACCTGAAAACCGTCACCCGGCACCGCGCGATGGTGCTGAAGCACTGCATTCTCTGCGGGATTCCGTTCCGCGGACTGGTGCATGACCTGTCGAAATTTTCCCCGGCGGAATTCCTGACCGGTGCGAAGTATTACGAACAGGGCGGCCGCAGTCCGAACGAACACGAACGGGAAGTCAAAGGGTATTCTTCCGCGTGGATGCACCACAAAGGCCGGAATCCGCACCATTACGAATACTGGTACGACGTAAATCCGAAATCCCGCACCTACGAACCGGTGCCGATGCCGCTCGATTACCTCAAGGAGAGCTTCTGTGACCGCGTGGCGGCGAGCAAAATCTATAAGGGAAAGGATTACACCGATTCCGTCGCACTCGAATATTTCAAAAGCCGTCCGTCGGAAAAGCTGATGCACCCGTGTACAGCGTGTATTCTCGAATCGTGGCTGACGATGCTTGCCGAAGAAGGCGAGGAAAAAACCTTCGCCCACATCCGGAAGATCGGCGAAATCAAATGTAAAAGAGCTAAAAGTGAATAGTGAATAGCTGGGTTAAACTTAATGTCTGTTGATAGACGTAAAGTTTAACCCAGCTATTAGTTATTCACTCTTAGCTCTTAGCTGTCTCAAACGTGGTCTGCGCTTTCCATGTAGAGCGGGAGCGGGAACCATGCGCGGATCGCGGGAGCCAGCCTGCGGGTGTACGGGGAGTAGATGCCGAACAGGAACTGCATCGCTTCCATGTGCGTGAGTTCCAGATCGCATTCGCCTTCGTAGTCTTCCACAGCCGCAGTGTTGTTTTCCACGGTCAGCTTGATCTTGCAGTCGCCCGCGTAGCCGTGGATGAACAGGGTCAGCGTACCGTCCGCGAGGGTGTCGAGCGTGGTCTTGAACTTCAGGAACGCACCGGTGACTTTTTTGTAGTTCAGAATGTTGAACATATCGCAGGTGCCGATGTCCCAGTGTTCGCAGAGAGCCATTCCGGCTTCGTAGGTTTCGCTGTCCCATGCCGCCACGTTCAGGTGAACGTCGCCGTACTTCCGGATGTAATTGCGGATCACATCGTTGAAGTACGCGCGGTCGGTGAGGGTCAGTTCGCAGAGATCGCCGCAGAAATAGCCGATGAATTCGCCGTCCCTGAAGATCGCGCGGACAGGCTTGCGCCACGAACGGGCGATGTCGTAGAACTTTTCGCGGGGACGGTTCACACGGAGCGGACGGGTGTTGTGCAGCTCGAACATCTTGTCGATCAGTTCGGTTTCGTCTGCCTTCACGTCGCGGATTTCCAGTTCGGTGAAGGGAACGTCGCGGAAGATGTGGCGCATATTGGTGTGGTCGATCTTGGCATTGTACTGCATACCGGCGTGGTCGTAGCCGAAGTAGCCGTAACGCTGGCGTCTGCCGCCGAGAACGGAGAAATCCACGCCGTCGCGGATCATGTCGGACAGAGCCATGTTCATGCAGTCGATCATGTACCCCTTGGAGCGGGAATACGGATGAACCGCCACGTTGCCGATGCCGCGGGACTTGAGTTCCTCGCCGTTTACGTTCAGCACAGCGTCATACGCGCCGATGGCGGCCTTGAGCTTGCCGTTTTCGGTGACGACGTAGTTGTTGTAACAGGGATCGCAGTCCTTGTTGTAGAGCTTCGGCAGGAGCTTCTTGAAGTCGGAGCCGTCGCCGTTGAAGCCGAAGACGTAGTTCATGAAATCCATGAGATCGTCGTACATCTCCGGATAACCGCGTCCTTTGTAAATGATGGGATCGTTCATGATGTTGTTCTCGGGGAAAACTTTTTTATAAAAAAGTTTTCCCCGAACCCCTTTCAAAAAATTTTAATCTGAAAAAGTGATTTCGGATCACTTGATATTCTTAACTACCGGTTCGCACGGCATGGCGAGAATCCCCTTCATGTCGAAGAAATCCTTCGCTTTGTCCCGCGCATCTTCGTTCCGGAACAGCCCGAACACGGACGGGCCGCTTCCGCTCATCAGGGCAACGTCCGCCCCGCACACGAGCATCGTTTGCCTGATCTGGGCGGCCTCCGCGTGTTCCGGAAGAATTACACGTTCAAACGAATTGTACAGCGTTTCCGGCATTTCTCCGGATTCAACCGCGCGGAGAACGTCGTCCATTGCACACGCAGGTTCTTCCTTGGCGGTTTCGTCGAGTTTCCGGTAGGCTTCCGGCGTGGAGACACCGTGACCGGCATTGCAGATGAGAATGTGGTAGGGCAGTACCGGCGTTTTCACGGGGGTCAGAATCTCGCCGATGCCCGAAGCCGTGCAGGTTCCGCCGACCAGACAGAACGGGATATCCGCGCCGAGCTTCGCACCGAGCGCACACAATTCGTCCATCGGCGCATTCACGTCAAAAATGGAATTCATGATCGACAGAACCGCCGCACCGTCCGTGGAACCGCCGCCCAGACCCGCCGCAACGGGAATCCGCTTGTCGATGCTGACGGAAACTTCGCTGTAGATGTTATATTTGTCGAGGAACGCCATGGCGCATTTTGCCGCAATGTTGCGGTCGTCCGAGGGAACCAGACGGTCGGTGCAGGTGATTCGTACGCCGCGCTGTGTCGTGTCCGTATCGCGCAGAACGGTCACATAGTCGAACAGCGAGACCTGCTGCATGACGCTTTCGAGGTCATGATAGCCGTCCGGACGCTTGGCACCGACGTTCAGATAAAGATTGATTTTGGCATAGGATTTGATGGTTTTTGTGAGGATCATGGGTCGTACCTGTTGTTAATGAATCAGTTTGATAAGCCAGTTCTGCTTTGTATCGACCGCACCGAGCGGACAAAGCTCCTGACAGCAGTAACATTTGATGCAGTTTTCGCGGAGAATGACGGCAATCCGCTTGCCCTTTTCGCCGCGCCGTCCGATGCGGATGGTCTTTTTCGGGCAGGAATCCCGGCATCGTCCGCAGCCGACGCACTTTTTCTCGTTGATGACCGGACGTGCGCTGAACACATCCACGAGCTTTCCGCCGAGGAAGTTCGGCAGATTTTTCAGGAGATAGCCCGCGCCGGTATCCGGCGGAAGGAAATCGAAAACATCGTAGTCCGTATCGCCGACAACGTCAATTTTGCGCCAGTCACGCGGCATGATTCCTCTGGCGGACGCACTGTCGAGATGCTTGACAACGGCGGTGTCGTCCGACTTTGCGCCGAACATGATCCGTTCCCCGATCACGTCGAGGGAGAACGGGGACTGCGAAACAAGCACCAGACCGGTTTTTTTCGGAATGCCGTGAGAGGGGCCGTTGCCTTCCATTGAGACGACCGCGTCGCAGACCGCAAGGAAGGTCTTTTCGGAGGTGACATACTGCGCGAGATCGACGAGCATTTCGGAGAAATTGCCGACTTCCGGGAAGTTCGAGTGCATCTGGAACTTCTCCACGCCCGGAATCACACCGAACAGATTTTTCACCGCGCAGCTCATGCCGGTCAGCGAGTGCGTTTTCAGACGGCAGAGATCGACGATCACGTCCGCCTGACGGACTGCGTTCAGAATGTTCAGCGTTTTCAGCTTCACGCCGTCGGTGTGAACTTCGGAGAAGCCGAAATCCGCGTTCAGCACGAACCGACCGTCCGCCGCAGCCGCCTTCATGCCGCAGGTGTTGTACACCACGGAGACGTACGCCTCGTTGAACGGGCCGCCGGGACTGTCCGCGAGCGTGACCGAAGCCGCGCCGCAGTCGTGCATCAGCCGCGCCGCCGCACGGGCAAAGGCGGGATGGGTGGTCGCCGCCGCGTCGGGCTGCTTTGCCATGACCAGATTCGGCTTGAGCAGGACGTTTTTTCCGGCGAACAGGGAAGGGGAGATTCCGAGGGCGGAGAGGGATTCTTTCAATACAAGATAGAGGTTTTCTTCATTATAATCCTCGCAGCGGCGGACAAACACCGGTGCACAATTGCTGTAAGTCGTCATATCGAGCCTTTCGGAACATAAAATTCTATCATAAATTATACCATAAATTCCTGCGGGAATCAATATAAAAATCACAGCAGAACAAAATCTGTCGCCGGGACGGAATAGCTATTATTTAGTTATGAAAATAAACTATTGACAAACACTGTGTTTGGTGCTACAATGGAAACATCAACCATACGTTACTATTCCTCAACTCATCCGTGATTCCGGATGGGAACCTGCAGAAAGGAACTGTTCTCATGAAAAAAGTGATAACCATGCTTCTGGCGATGCTGATGCTGCTCCAGACCGTAGCGTGCGCCGAAAGCAGCAGCAATCCCGAAGAAACGACCGCCCCTGCCGCTGTCGATACTCCCGTGACCGAAGCAGTCGAAGAAGAAACCGAACCCGTGATTTCCGACGACCTTCCCGAATCGGATTTTGAAGGCTACGAATTCATGATCTTCAACTCCAATCCGGAGTCGAACACCTGGTTCACCACCGTTCACGTTGACGTGGACGAAGACTCCGGCGAAGCGATTCCGTCCGCGATCTTCAACCGCAACATCAAGGTGGAGGAACGTCTGAACGTCAAGATTTCCGAAACCGAGCAGACCGCCGACCAGATCAAGAACACCATTCTTGCCGGAGACGGCGCGTTCGATATGTCCCTGATGCAGGGTGCGAACATCCTCGCTCACGCGCAGTCCGGCTATCTCATGGATCTGCACACCATGCCGTATCAGAATTTTGAAAAGCCGTACTGGGATGCAAACGCCGTCGAACAGCTTTCTCTCGGCAATAAGCTGTTCGTTATGGTCGGCGACTTCATGACGACGCAGATTGACGAAACCATCTGTATGTTCTTCAACAAGGACCTGATTGCAGACCACAACCTCGACAATCCGTACGAACTGGTTGACAACGGAACATGGACGCTCGACAAGCTGGCGGAAATGGCTTCCACGACCGGCAACGATGCCAACGGCGACGGTGTCTACGACGACAAGGACAATTACGGTATGATGTCGTGGCGCGGCGTATTCTATATGTTCCTGCTGAACGGCTGCGGCAACACCCTGATCGAAAAGGACGAGGCGGACGTTCCGGTCTTCACGTTCTATGACGAAAAATTCGTAAACTCCTACGAAAAGATTCTGAGCATCATTCACGGCGAACAGAAGATTTACTTCGACGCGGAAAAGGACGTCAACAACCACCGCGTACAGGAAATCATGTTCCCGGCAAACCAGGTTCTGTTCTGGTCGGAATGCATCAGCTGGGCAAAGGCTCTGCGTGAAATGGAAGCAAACTTCGGCATCCTTCCCGCGCCCAAATTTGACGAAGCACAGACGCAGTACTATTCCTGCAACAACGGCAACTTCTTCGGTATGTCCGTGCCGGTTTCCGTGACGGATATCGACCGTACGTCCATCATTATCGAAGCACTCCAGTCCGCGTCCACCGACACCGTTCTGGCGGCATACTACGATATCACGCTGAAATCCAAGTATTCCCGCGACGAAGAATCCTCCAAGATGGTCGATATCATCTTTGACACGACCACTTACGACTGCTCCACGGTTTACGGTCTCGGCAGCGTAAAGACCAACATTTACACGATGGCGTCCGAAAACAACAAGGACCTCGCTTCCTTCTACAACAAGCAGAAGAAGGCTCTCGGAAAGGTCATTGAAAAAATGATGGACAAGCTCAACGAACTCGACTGATGAAAACAGAAAAGTTGGGATACATCTCCGGCGGATGTATCCCGCTTTTTTTATTGACAGAAACCGGAAAACGTGATATCATACCATCAGAACAATACGTTATCACCATTTTATTCAGTAAAGGAGAATCAGTTTATGAAAATTCAGATTCATGCAGATGCTTCCGCAAACGGTGCGGCGGCTGCGGAATTCATCGCGCAGAAGATCAGCGAAGCCATTGCCGCACAGGGATATGCCCGCATCTGTGTGTCGACCGGCGCATCCCAGTTTGAAATGTTCCGGACGCTCGTGACGCTGGACGTGGACTGGAGCAAGGTCGAAATGTTCCATCTGGACGAATACATCGGGATGCCCGTCACCCACGTCGCGTCCTTCCGCAAATATCTGACCGAACGCTTCATCGAACGGCTGCCCGTCGGACTGAAAGCGGCGTATCTGGTGAACGGCGAAGGCGACGTGGAAGCGAACATTGCGTACCTTACCGAAAAAATCAACGAAGCCCCCATTGATGTCGGCATCATCGGCATCGGCGAAAACGGACACATCGCCTTCAACGATCCGCCGGCCGATTTTGACACCGACGCCGCGTACCATGTGGTCAATCTGGACGAACGGTGCCGGAAGCAGCAGCTCGGCGAAGGCTGGTTCGAGAATCTGGACGCCGTCCCGAAACAGGCGATTTCCATGACCGTGAAGGAAATCCTGAAGGCAAAGTGCATCGTGTCGGTGGTTCCCCATGCTGTCAAGGCGGAAGCCGTCTTCAATACTATGCAGAAGCCGCTGACCAACCGGGTTCCCGCGACCGCGCTGAAAACCCACCCCGACTGGAATCTGTTCCTCGATTACAATTCCGCCAAGCTGATCTGCGATACGACCGGATGCTGAACGGTCTGAACTCAGGAAAGGAGCAAGTATATGAATTCTCTTTACAATGTTCTCGGCTATACGCCGGATGATGCGCGGCTGAACGTCGCCCGTCACACCAACACGGTTTTCCCCATCACGACGTTTTCCTCCCGTGAGGAAGTCGAACGCCGCCGTGAGGAGCTTCGCTTCAATCTGCGGATGTCGGCGGGACTGTACCCGTGGCCGGAAAAAACGCCGCTGAATCCCCGCTATGAGGATGTCGGCGACTACGAAGGCTATTCCGTCAAAAAAGTCATGTTTGAAAGCAGTCCCGGAATGTGGTCGACCGGCAATCTCTACCTCCCCCGCCCCATGAAGGCGAAGGCACCGGCGATCCTCAACGTGATCGGTCACTGGATGGAACAGCGTCTGACCCGGATGGACACCGCCGATTATCCCCAGCAGATCGCCAATTTCGCCCGCATGGGCTTCATCTGCCTCGTCACCGACATGATCGGTACGGTGGACAGCCGTCAGCTCTCGCACGAATACGGCGGCGGTGAAAAGGAACTCTGGCTGTCGAACGGTCTCGGCGTTCAGCTCTGGAACAACATCCGCGCGCTCGACCTGCTTTGCTCCATGCCCGAAGTGGACGCGGACAATATCGGCGTGACCGGTGCGTCCGGCGGCGGTTCGCAGACCCTCTTCCTCAGCCTGCTCGACGAACGGATCAAGGCGGCCGCACCGATCAACATGATCTCGCTCCATATGCAGGGCGGCTGTATGTGCGAAAACGCGGCAGGTCTGCGCCGTGATACGGACAATACCGAAATGTGCGCGATGCTTGCTCCGAGGGCACTCTTCCTCGCGGGTTCGACCGGCGACTGGACGAAGTACCTCGAAACCGCCGAACTTCCGGGCGTTCTGGAAGCCTACCGGCAGTACGGTGCGGAAGATATGGTCGAACATTTCTATCAGGATGCGCCGCATCAGTACAACGACAAGACCCGTCACCGCGTCTACAGCTTCTTTGCGCGGCATCTGATGGGCTGCAATCCGGAATGGGTCGAACAGCCGATTGAGGTCGAAGACCTTTCTGCACTGACCTGGTTCAACGGAAACGGTCACGCGCCGGGCTTTGACAATGACGACGAATATTTCGCATGGAAAAAAGCGGAACGCACGGCGGCCCTTGCTTCGCTGTCCGATGAAGAAAAGCGGAAGATGCTCGGCTGGGTCACGGGAATCGGTACGGATTCCGGCAAACGGATCAAAATTTCCTCTGAAAAAACGGGGGATATCCGGATCGAAAAGAGCGTGATTTACGGCGGAAAAGGAGAAAAACTGCCCTTCGTACAGCTTATTCCCGATGCGTGGGACGGAAAGCGCGTCTGTCTGATCCTCGGGCAAAACGGCAAAAACGTTCTGGACGAAAACGGCAAAACCGTCCTCGATGGTGCGGAGGCGCAGAGCCTGCTTGCCGACGGCGTGATGGTTGTCAGCGGAGACGTGTTCCTGACCGGTGAATTTGCGGGAACGTCGCGGAATATTGCAGGTAACGATTCCGACAACCGCTACTTCACGACATTCAACTACACGGCGAACGCTCTCCGTACACAGGATGCCGCTCTGCTGATCCGTACCGCGGAAACGCTCGGCGGGGAGCTGACCGTGCGGGCGGAAGGACGTGCGGCGCGCTGGGCAGTCTGTGCGCTGGCACTCTGCGACGGTGTGACCTCCGCCAGACTTGATCGTGCGGCACTGGCGGACGATACCGACTATTTCCGCGAATTTTTCCTCCCCGGAATCTGCGCGGCCGGCGGTTTTGCAGAATTCCTTGCACTTGCAAAATGCCCGGTGGAAGAACTCTGAGACGGAATTTCAGCGGACGAAAAAACTTGGAAGAAATCGAAAAAAAGTATTGACAAATACCCATCGGCATGGTATACTGTTCGCGGTTAGAAGAGACTAACCGCGAATTTTATTCCATTGGTTAGCATAAGCTAACATAGGCCGTCCGGCATTCCGGGAGAATTGCCGGGAGCGGTATATTCTTTTTTGGATTTCGGTTAGCGTGTACTAACTGAAGGAGAATTCAATGAGAAGCGGCGGTTCCCCTGTCGTTCTGAATCAGAAGGAGAAACAAACTTTATGAGAATTGCATTGACCGGCAATCCCAATTCCGGGAAAACGACGATGTACAACGCCCTGACCGGCCGGAGCGAAAAGGTCGGCAACTGGGCAGGTGTTACCGTGGACAAGAAGGAACACTCCATCAAAAGATCGTATTACAGCGGAAGCGAAACGCTTGTTGCCGTTGACCTTCCCGGAGCCTATTCCATGTCTCCGTTCACGTCGGAGGAAAGCGTCACTTCGTCTTATGTAAAAAATGAAAATCCCGATGTCATCATCAACATCGTGGACGCGACCAACCTGTCACGAAGCCTGTTTTTCACCACGCAGCTTCTCGAACTCGGGATTCCGCTCGTCGTTGCTCTGAACAAAACCGACCTTAACCGGAAGAAAGAGAACAGGATCAACGTGGATACGCTTTCCGCGAAGCTCGGCTGTCCGGTCATCGAGACGACCGCAACCTCGGCGGACGGTCTGAAAGTCCTTGTGGAAGCGGCAGTCGGAGCAGTCGGCAAGACGCAGAGTGCGCCGTACCGTCCGGCAGACGTCAATCCGGCGGATAAAGCGGCTGCGGAAGCGGAAGACCGCCGTCGGTTCGCGTTCGTCAACGGCATCGTCAAAGAGGTCGAAAAGCGCAAGACCTTCACGAAAAGCTGGGGCGTCGGCGACAAAATCGACGAAGTTCTCACGAACAAGTGGCTCGGCATTCCGATTTTCGCCGTCGTCATGTTCCTCGTGTTCCAGATTTCGCAAGTCTGGGTCGGTGCACCGATTGCGGATGTTCTCGTCGGCTGGCTCGAAACGTTCCAGAGTTGGGTCGGTGATCTCTTTACTGCGGCAGATGCCAATCCGCTTCTCTCCGCGATTCTCGTGGACGGCGTGATCGGCGGCGTTGCGGCCGTTGTCGGCTTCCTCCCGCTCGTCATGGTCATGTACTTCCTCATCGCTCTGCTCGAAGACTGCGGCTATATGGCGCGCGTTGCCGTCGTTCTTGACCCGATTTTCAAGAAGGTCGGTCTTTCCGGCAAGTCGGTCATCCCGTTTGTCATCACGGTCGGCTGCGCGGTTCCCGGCATCATGGCAAGCCGTACCATCCGCAATGAACGCGAACGCCGTGCAACCGCGATGATCTCTCCGTTCATGCCGTGCGGCGCGAAAATTCCGATCATCTCCCTGTTTGCGGGAATGTTCTTCGAGAACGCAGGCTGGGTCAGCACCATGATGTATCTCGCCGGGATCGTCCTGATCTTCCTCTGCGCGCTGCTCGTCAACCGGATCGCCGGTTACAGGGCGAAGAAATCCTTCTTCATTATTGAACTGCCCGAATATAAGATTCCGTCCTTCTGGGGCGCGTTCAAGTCCATGTGCCGCCGCGGCTGGGATTATATCGTCAAGGCGGCGACCATCATCCTCCTCTGCAACATGGCGGTGCAGATCATGCAGACCTTCACCTGGTCGTTCACCGTGGCGGAATCGGCGGATGTGTCCATTCTCGCTTCCATCGCTCGTCCGTTCGCGTACCTCTTCATTCCGATCATCGGCGTTCTGAGCTGGCAGATGGCGGCAGCCGCTGTCACCGGCTTCATTGCCAAGGAAAACGTTGTCGGTACGCTGGCAGTCTGCTTTGTCGGTCTTGAAAATCTCATCGACACCGAAGAGCTTGCCCTCATGGAAGGCGCAGGTGCGGAAGCGGCAGGCATCATGGCGATCACCAAGGTGGCGGCACTCGCTTACCTGATGTTCAACCTGTACTCTCCGCCGTGCTTTGCGGCCATCGGCGCGATGAACGCGGAAATGAAGTCCGCGAAGTGGCTCTGGGGCGGCATCGGTCTTCAGCTTGCGGTCGGCTACACCGTGGCGTATCTCGTCTATACCATCGGCACCATCGTGACCGGCGGCGCACTGAACGTCGGCGCGGCAGTTGCGGGACTGATCACGGTTCTTGCGATGGCCGGCGTGATTATTGCGCTGATTGCGAACACCGATAAAAAGCTGAAAGCGGAAAATGCAAAATAAAGAATACATAAACAACAAAAGGATGCACTTCAGACGGTGCATCCTTTTTGCGTGCAGTTTAATCTTAACGTGAGTTCGACAGATCGCTGTAATGACAACTGAACCCGTAGGGAGCGGCGCCCTCGTCGCTCCATCAAACGTTTTGACTGAACAAAATTTGATAAACTCAACCTTGATTTTCCATTTACAGACAATTTGTTTATCCAAATCGTTCAACGGAGCGACGGGGGCGCCGCTCCCTACGGGGGAACTGTCCTTATCGTTTCTCCGTCGAACTCACGTTAATCTTACAGCAGTTTGCTTCCGCGTCCGGCGATCCGGCGGTGGATCAGCACGGCGAGCAGCAGAGCCGTAATCCCGGCGAGGAGCTTCCCGAGAATCACCGGCACGATGTACGCCGCGTCGAACGCCAGCGTGAACGCGAGATGTCCCGCGAACGTGAACGCCCCCGAAATGGCAAACGCGGAGTTCAGCACGATCCCCTTTTCGTCCATGTCCTTGACCATTTCGTAGGTCGTCAGGCTGGTCGCCAGGGACGAAACGATGCCGAGCGCGGAGGTTTCGTTGATTCTCAGACGGGTTCCGAGCTTCCGGAGCGGCTTCGTCAGGGCTTTCGAGATCAGGAAAATAAACGGGAACGCACCGCTCATGACGGCACTGGCGTTGAGACAGATTGCCGCGCCTTCTTCCAGCGTAGCGAGTCCCGGAAGAACTTCCACGCCGGTCAGATACCGCAGAACGCCGAGTGCCAGACCGATCGTGATGACGATTTTGATAGCACGTCCGAAAATGTCAAACACCCGGACGCAGACCATCGGGCAGAGAAGAAGTCCGGCGGCAATGATGCCCGAAAACAGGACGAGCGGCAGAAGGTCGATCAGAAGCGCACCGATCGGAATCCGCGCGGCAAGTCCGCCCGCGAAACAGCCGACCGGGATGGTGACGATCCCGCAGAGGAAGCCGAGAAGCACCGGTTTATGACGTTCCGGCGGGACAAGTCCGAGCGCGGTCGGGATGGTGAACGAAATCGTGCATCCCATCATGGACGAAACAACCAGCGCGTTGAATCGTCCGACGGCTTCGTTTTTCGCAGTTTCCACCGAAAGCGGCGCGCCGCCCATGTCGTTGGCGAACAGGGACGCCGGAATGATGGACGGGTCGATATGCAGGACATTCCAGACCACATCGAACAGGGGAGAGAGCAGAGCGGCGAGAAACGGCGAAATGACAATCATCCCGATCATGGACAGTGCCATGCTGCCGAGAAGCATGAAGCCCTTTTCGAATTCCTTCCCGAGTCCGAGTCGGTTTCCGAAAATACGGTCTGCGGCGGCGATCATGGAGAAAATCACCATAAAAACAGCGACAAAATTCATGAAAACCCTCCGCAGTTACAGCGATACGGTGCGGAAAACGCCCGGTTCGTCGAGAATGTACAGCTCACGGAAGCCGCAGGAACGGAGCAGTTCGGCGGATTCTTCGTAATGGCAGGACAGTGCGCGGGCATCGTGGCAGTCGGAGGTAATCACCGCGCCGTAACCGAGCCGCTTCATTTCCTTCAGCAGGAACACGGACGGGTACGGGGAAGTCCGGTAGCCGCGGGAGATCGCGCCGGTGTTGACTTCGAACAGCGGGATATGCTTTGCCAGTGCTTCCGCCGCTTCGATCGCATACGAACGGTAAACGGGGGATTCCTCGTCGAAGAAGACGGCGTTTTCGCTGTGCTTGGTGATGAGGTCGAAATGCCCGAGAATGTCAAACTTCCCGAAGTTCGGCAGAAGGGCAAGCTGTTCGTAGTACATCCGCGCGTACGCCATGCCGTCGCCGTGGAAATACACGTCGATCACGCGCTGAACCTCGTCCTGCGAGCGGTCGAAGCCGACGTATTCCCCGTCAATCGGCAGATAGTGAACAGAGCCGATAAGATAATCGTAGCCGGAAAGGTCGATTTCGGAATACATATCGACCTCCAGTCCGCAGAAAAGCTTGATCTGTCCCGCATATTTTTCGCGGAGACGGGCGGCTTCCCGGCGGTACTCTTCGGTTCCCGCAAGGGACATCGAGTGGCCGGGGGAGTAGTGCATATAGGAATGTCCGGAGAATCCGATGGAGGAAAATCCCTGTTCCATGGCGGCGAGGACGACTTCTTCGGGCGTGTCTCTGCCGTCGCAGTAGGAGGTGTGAACGTGAAGATTCTGTTTGTACGTCATCTGGAATACCTCATGGAGTCAAAAATCGTTACACTCCCAGAAACAGGGATTTCTGTTTCCGGAGAAGGGTGATGCACGCATCGGCGATGTTCCCGATTTCCGCGAGATCGTCTGCCGTGCGGATCTGTTTCGTCCCGATTTCGGTCAGGACATCGTCCGGACGGATGCCGCGCTTCCATGCAATTGACGTTTCGTCAACCGAGAGAACCAGTGCGCCCTGATGTCCCGCCGTCCCGTAAACGGACATTTCACCGTCGCTGTCGATCGTTTTTGCGGTGATTCCGTGAACGGTCACAGCGGCGGAGGTATGTTCTGCGTGTGCCTGTTCGATTTTCGGCAGAACGGGCGTACCGGCGATCCGGCGGAGCGGTTCGTAGCGCACGCCGAATTCCGTGGGGAAATTCTCGAATCCGTGAATCAGCGGACAGGTCGGTGTGTAGTCGGAGGTTTCGGGCGAGCGGAACTGCGCGTCAAGGCAGACGGAATCTGCGTCCTGACCGGACGAACGTGCGAGCGATTCCGCCGGAGAGGGAACGGTCTGTCCGGGCTTGTGGAGAATATTGAAATTCACGGATTTTCCCCACGGATCGGGCATTCCGTAGGGGGCATACTCCCGGAAAACGAGGTTGTTTTCCACAAGATCGCCACTTTCGGGATACCAGACATGGAAGTGCATGGTATTGTTCACGGTGATGTTGTTACGGACGGTGCGGAAACAGCCTTCCCGCAGTTTCAGACCGCCGTTCAGACAGAGGTTTTCGGTGATGATGAAGTTCGAGGAACCGTCGTCGAGGTCGATGTCCCAGCCGCGGTCACAGCGGAAGCGGCTGCGGGTGATGACGTTCGGAGCGAGCATATCGAGCGCGGCATACCGGTGTGCGTCGCGGTCATCGAGGTCGCGGACGTGCCAGAACCGGTCGCGTCCCCATGAATTGAAGCTGCCGTGGTCGCCGGTCTCGCGGACGGTGTCGAACACGTCGCATCCCTCGATCCGGTGACCGCCGAACGTTCCTTCGGAAAAGTTGATTCCCGCGCGGGAGGTGTGGCAGACGGTGCAGTTTTTGATCGTAATCCCGTATGCCATCGAAACTTCGATCCCCGACGCCTGTTTTTCCGTTGTGCCGACGTATTCGATCAGGCAGTCCTCAATGAGACCGTTTTTCGGATAATTGCCGGACTTCGGACCGGGCGTGAGGTCGAGTTCCGCGAAGGCGTGGGTTTCGTTGTACTCAAAGAGGGGACTGCGTACCGCGTCGGGATGTCCGACAAAGCAGACCCCGCTGGCACCGATGTCCGTCAGATGCGACCGTGTAAGACGGATATTTTCGCAGGCACCGTCCACAAAAACACCGTTCGAGCCGATATTGCGGAAAGTACAGCGGTCGATGGTACAGTCGGACGAATCGCGGATTGTGACCGCGCCGCCTCGGTAAATCGTCCAGTCGCTCCGCAGAAGGGGTTCCTTCGTTTCCATGAAGGTGCGGACGCTGTTTTCGAATGTCAGGTTTTCGATGGTGACATTGGTGCAGTTTTCCAGAATAAAGAATCCGCGCGATACGGCGATTTCCGTCCGGTCGAGGTCGTCTTCGGCAAACGGACGGACATACACGCGCATTTCGGCTTCGTCAAAATACCATTCGCCGGGTTCGGTCATTTCCTCGCGGATGTTTTCGGCGAAACGGTACTCGTCGTGCATCCCCATCTGACGGTTGTTCTGCCAGCCGCCGGACAGATTCAATGTCCCGTCCGGATTCTTTCCTTCGATTTTATAAGAATATCCGCCCCACAGATGACGGTGCATGGCGTGAATATACCCGCCGGACGGATTTGCCCATCCGGACGTTTTTTTCGGCAGGATGCAGTCGGCGGCATATCCGCCGAACACAGCCGAATCGTCGTGTTTTTTCGGATAACGTGCCATGGTGTAACGCCGTCCGCTGACGATCAGGGCGTCGGCGGGAAAGAGAACCGGTGCGGAAAATACGCCGGGTTCGACTTCGGCAAAATCCGCGCGGGAGAGGGCGACCGTACCGGAGAGAACCGCGCTGTCCTCGCCGACAATACGGATATCGTTCCCGCGGATGACGACGGGGGAAGAAAACCGGTGGACACCGGCGGGAATCCGGATAACGGAGTGGTCACAGAGGTTGTTGAAATTCATCCGATCCATCCTCGTTTCTGTAAAATTGAGTTTTTTGCATTTTCTTAATTATACCAGACTTTTTGACGATTGCAAGAGGGATAATTGTTCTCCGGACGGGAATACTATTGAAAAATCCATGAAAACCAAAAGGGGAACAGCAAAAAATGATTGAACAGGATACCATCAAGCTGCTGCGTGAATGCGACGCGGGAATCAAAATGGGGGTGGATTCCATCAACGACGTACTGGATTATGTCCATGCGGATTCGCTGAAGCAGTCGCTGACCGAATGCAAAAGCGAACACAACAAACTCAAAGAGGAAATCCAGACCCAGCTCGACCGGTTCCACGACGACGGAAAAGACCCGAATCCCATCGCGCAGAGTATGTCCGTCATGAAAACGAATATGAAGCTGACGTTCAACGAGTCCGACCATACGATCGCCGACCTGATTACCGACGGATGCAACATGGGCGTGAAATCCCTGAACCGGTATCTGAACCAGTACAAGGCGGCGGACGAAGTTTCCAAGGATATCACGAAACGGCTGATCCATCTGGAAGCACAGCTTGCGGTCGATCTGCGGCCGTTTCTGTAAAACAGTGAATTCACGAGATGCTTGAATAGCTCTCGCGGAACAGGATATGGACATCCTCCGGAAATCTGGTATAATAATCCCGTAAGCAGTGCGCGGCTTTATTATCGAATGATTTTTCAGGAGGATTTTTCATGAAACTTTATATTGCCGAAAATCTCCGCCGGCTCCGTCACAGCAGTGGACTGACGCAGGAACAGCTTGCCGAACGGCTCGGCGTATCGTTCCAGTCCGTGAGCCGCTGGGAGACCGGACTGTCGTACCCCGATATCGAGATTCTTCCCGAAATCGCCGCGTTTTTCGGCGTGTCCACCGATGTCCTGATGGGCGTGGAAAAAGCGACAATGGAGCAGAATCTCGAACGGGACAAAAAACGGCTCCGCACGGACGAATCTGAAACGGCGGAGGAGCGTCTGGCACTGGTGGAAGAAATGCACCGCAAATACCCGCACGATGCGGAAATTCTGGTCGATCTGGTGTATGCGCTGTCGTCGTTTCCGGACGATCCGGAGAAGAACCGTCTCATGCGCCAGTACATCCGCGAATATATGAACCACCGTGACGCGGAAAAGGCGTACAAAGATCAGCTCGTGCGGCTGCTGGCGGCATCGGAACCGGAGGACAGCCTGACCGGAGTTCTCGATACCTACGCGGCGGAATACGATATGCGGCGTTCCGCACTGCTCGAATACCGCGCACGGATGAAAAACGACGCGGAAACCGCCCGTCTCTGCCGCCAGTACAATATGCTGGAGGGACTGTACCGGCTGTTTGACCAGATTCTGCCGGAAAACGGTCTGTGGTTCCGCTGGCATCCCGATGCGGAACGGCTGACGCTGCGGAAACTGTCCATTCTCAATCTTCTCACCGGAATGACCGGCGAAGGAACGAACGGCATCACCGGCGATGGAGTACCGGATCTGTGGTACAGCTGCCGTCTTGCATGGGGATTCCAGCTTGCCGGAAATTACGCCATGTCCGGACGTACCGAAGAAGCGTTCGCCGCACTCGAAGCCGTGGTTCGTCTGGCGGAAGCGTTCTACTCCCTGCCGGAAGGGACGGTTCTCACTTACCGCTGTCCGGAACTGTCCGAACTGCATGAAACCTTCCGGTACGGTGTCCGCAATCCGGACGATGTCCGGGACTTTTCCGGCAATCTCCACCGCTGTATGCGGAGCGACGAGACCTTCTGCGGCGTGGATTTGAAATACGTCCGAAAAAACGGCGACGGCGAGTTCGATCATCACGTCGAATGTGCGGCGTGGGACATCGTGCCGCTGACCGATACGGAAGAATGGAGCTGCTTTGACGGAATCCGGGAGGATGCGCGGTTCCGGGCGTTTGTTCGGCGGATAGAGAAGTATGTGATAAGAGAAGAGTGAACAGTGAAGAGAGAAAAGTGAAAAGAAAAGGAAGAAATCGGTACCCGCGGGGTACCGATTTCAACAATTTCTCTTCACTCTTCTCTTTTCTCTCTTCACTCATCCGATCAGGACATCCGTCACAAGCATCAGACAGAACCCCACCAATAATGCGTACGTCGCGCCGCGTTCACAGCCGTGGGCGTGCGTTTCGGGGATCATTTCGTCGCTGACGACGTAGAGCATCGTACCGCCGGCAAACGCGAGGGCGAAGGGCAGAATGGCGGATGCGATTGTTACAGCAAAATAGCCGATCAGGGTACCGGCGACTTCCACCAGTCCGGTCATCATGGCAAGGACGAGCGTTTTTTTCGGGGATACGCCTGCCGCGAGCATCGGACCGATGATGACCATGCCTTCGGGGATGTTCTGGAGCGCGATCCCGCCTGCGATCATCAGAGCCTGCGAGGTGTTGCCGGAGCCGAAGCCGACCCCCGCCGCGATCCCTTCGGGCAGATTATGGATGGCGATTGCCATGACGAACAGCAGAACTTTGCTCAGATTGGCACCGTTTCCGGGATGGGATTCGATGTCGGAGCCGATCATTTTGTGAAGGTGCGGGACGAGTTTGTCGATGAGGTTCAGGCAGAGCGCACCGGCAAAAATGCCTGCGATGGTGACGAGCAGACCGGACACGCCGCCTCCGCCGTATTCCACTGCGGGGAGAACCAGACCGAGAACGGCAGCGGAGAGCATGACTCCGGCCGCAAACGAGAGGATGATATCGGAAAAACGATGGGAAAACTGTTTGAACGCGAAGCCGATCAGCGCACCGATGATGGTCGCGCCGCCGACACCGAGGGCAGTGAGAAGAACCATTTGCATACAGAAATCCTCCTTGGTTATTCGCCGAAGCGGAACAGGTAATAGAATTCGCCGTTTGCGCCGTGCGTTCCGAGCTTGCGGAATCCCATGGTTTCGTAGAGAGACTGACCGCGCAGATTGGCGACGTGCGTTGTCAGCTGGATGCCGCCTTTGCCGTTTTCGCGTGCGTAATCCTGTGCGAAGGCGATCAGTTTGCGGCCGAGATGCTGACCTCTGAGGTCTTCCCGGACGGCAATGCCGAGCCACGGAACCCCGGTGTGCAGATCCCACAGGAAGATCAGACCCGCCATGCGTCCGTCCGTCGCTTCCGCCATCCAGTAGCGGCAGCGGTCGGTGTTCTGCTCTCTGCAGAAATTCAGAACGCCTGCCTGATTTCCTCCGTGGCGGTTGAACAGCGCACGGGATTCGCCGCCCATTGCGTCAAAAAATTCGTTGATTGCCCCTTCGTCACCCGCGACGATCGGGCGGATGGTGATGTTTTCCATGAAAAAAACGTTCCTTTCCGGATGATTCTGCTGTCATTATAGCAGGTCGGCGGGAAAAATGCAAGGCTTGTCTTTCAGCGGCGGAAGAAATTTTTGGAACGGAACTATTGACAAAATGGGAACGGATATGGTATACTGCAAGCAATTGAATAAGAAAAGCTATGATGGAAAGAGTAGCCTTTGCGGAACAGACAGAGAGAGAAACAGATGGTGGAAGTTTCTTATGGAAAGCAGAGGTGAAGACCGCTCCTGAGCTGCCGTGCCGAAAGCAGAGTAAGCACTGCCGTATTTCTGCGTCAAAGAATAGGATTTGTTGGAATCCGAAAGTGAAAAATCAAGGTGGAACCGTGCATTTTTTCGTGAGTAGTATGCACCCTTGACCTGTTGCAGCTTTTTGTAGTCCTGTGACGGTCGGGGTGCTTTTCTTGTTCAATTTATTATTTTATATTTTTTGAATAAGGAGAGATTCTCATGAAAGTCATCGAAATGGATGGACGTATCAGTATCTGTGAAGGTGCGGAGGAACGGATGGTTCTGCGGCACAGTGCCGCGCATATTCTCGCTCAGGCGGTACAGCGGCTCTGGCCCGGGGCATCCCTCGCCGGAAGTGCCGCATCGGAAAAGGGATTTTTTTACGATTTTGATCCGGGAGAAGCGAAGATTTCCGCCGATGATCTTCCAAAGATCGAAGCGGAAATGCGGGTCATCGTGAAGGAAAACTTGCCCGTCAAGCTGTTTGTTCTGGAACGGGAGGCCGCCGCCGGTCTGATGCGCGAACGTCATGAACCCTACCGGCATGAACAGATTGCGGAACTGCCGGAGAACGCCCGTGTCTGTTTCTGCCGTCAGGGAGAATTCATCGACCGGTGCGATGGTCTGCATATTCCGTATACGAAGGGACTGAAAGCGTTCCGGCTCACCGGCGTATCGGGTGCGTACTGGAAAAACGACAGCGCAAACAAAATGCTCACGCGAATTCACGGCGTTGCTTTTCCGTCGCAGGAAGAACTGGACGAATACGAACACCGTCAGGCAGAGGCGGCGAAACGCGATCACCGGATCATCGGGCGGGAGATGGATTTGTTCCAGCTTTGCGACGAAGGTCCCGGATTCCCGTTTTTCCTCCCGAACGGAATGATTCTGCGGGAAGTGCTGACCGATTACTGGCGGACGATTCACCGGAAAAACGGGTATCGGGAGATTTCCACGCCGGTCATCCTGCACCGCAGTCTCTGGGAAACGAGCGGACACTGGGAACACTACCGCGATACGATGTATTCCACGGTCATCGACGGGGAGGACTACTGCATCAAGCCGATGAGTTGTCCGGGCGGCATTCTCGTCTACCGGAACCGGCCGCACAGTTACCGGGATTTTCCGCTGCGGCTTGCGGAACTCGGTCTTGTTCACCGGAATGAACTGAAAGGAACCCTCCACGGTTTGTTCCGCGTCCGCTGCTTCACGCAGGATGACGCGCACATTTTCATGCGGAAGGAACAGATTGCCGACGAGATCGAAGGCGTGATCCGCCTGATCGACGAGGTTTACCGGACGTTCGGATTCCCGTATACGCTCGAACTGTCCACCCGTCCGGAGAACAGCATGGGCAGCGATGAGGACTGGGAAGCCGCCGAAAACGGTCTGCGCGAGGCTCTGGAACGCTCCGGAAAGGCGTATACGATCAATGAGGGGGACGGTGCTTTCTACGGGCCGAAGATCGACTTCCACCTGAGCGACAGTCTCGGACGGACGTGGCAGTGCGGGACGATCCAGCTTGATTTCCAGCTTCCGCAGAATTTTGAACTGACGTACACGGACGAAAACGGACAGAAACAGCGTCCGGTCATGATTCACCGGGTCTGTTTCGGCTCAATCGAACGGTTTATCGGCATTCTGACCGAGCACTACGCCGGAAAATTCCCGGTCTGGCTCGCGCCGGTGCAGGCAAAGGTTCTGCTCGTCTCCGAAAAATGCGAAGAATATGCCGAAGAGGTCTGCGAGGTTCTGCGGGATGCCGGCATCCGATACGAACTGGACAAACGGAAAGAAAAGATCGGCTACATGATCCGCGAAGCCCAGTATGTGGAGAGGGTACCGTATCTGCTGATCGTCGGCGAACGGGAAGCGGCGGACGGGACGGTGTCCGTGCGATGCCGTGACGACGGTACGGGAACGGTGATGCGTCCGGACGAATTTGTGAAGAAAATAAAAGAGGAATGCGCCCATTGACATCGACGGACGGGTATGCTACAATAGTACCAACGACAGAATTTCCGAAAGTGAGGAATTTTTTATGTATGCTGTATGGGCAAAAGGCCTGTCCGAAGAAAAAAATATTGCCGTAACTTTTCAGTATGCGCTGACGCCGTCGGCGGATACCG
Organism: Oscillospiraceae bacterium; assembly: GCA_015065295.1. Classification (GTDB taxonomy): domain Bacteria; phylum Bacillota; class Clostridia; order Oscillospirales; family CAG-272; genus UMGS1696. The sequence continues at coordinate 27,471 of SVQN01000008.1, read as the reverse complement.
TGATCGACCTTGCCGCATCCAATCTCTATCGTCTTTTCGTGAACGGGGAACTGATCGGCTATGGTCCCGCGAGAGCCGCACACGGGTACTCCCGTCTCGACACCTATTCCCTTGCAAAATGGGCGGGATGTGAAACCGTTCTTTCCGTGGAAGTGTATTCCGCGAACACCAACACGTTCTACACCGTGGACGAACGTCCCTTCTTTGCGGCGGAAATCAAGGAAGGCGAAACTGTTCTTGCGGCTGCTTCCGATTTTGCCGCTTACCGCATGACCGAGCGTGTCCAGAAGGTGCGCCGGTTCAGCTTCCAGCGGACGTATACCGAAATTTACCATCTCACCGGCGACCCGAAGGCGTTCTATGCCGGAACAGCCGACGGACAAACGCCGGTTGAAACCGAAGTCGTTCCGATGAACGCACTTCTCCCGCGCCATGTGAATTATCCGAAACTGGACGTACTGCCCGCTTCTTATGTCGAATACGGTACCGTCGGCACGAATCCCGATGCGAAGCTCTGGCGCGACCGTGCGTACTACGGCATTGACCCCGTGAAGTTCAAGGGTTTCTATCCGGAAGAACTGGAAGAAGACTCCGGCGAAGAGGTCTGCCGCTTCACGTTTGCCGCAAAGGGCGACGGTTCCGGCGGTACGATGTCTCCGATGACGTACCAGACCTACGATTTCGGACGGACGCTGACCGGCTTCTTCAAGCTCGACGTGAACGCAAAGACGGACACAACGCTGTACATTTTCTTTGATGAGATCATCACGCAGAAGGACACGCACAAGTCCGTTTCCCCGTTCCGCAACGACTGCTGCAACGTCGTGAAATACACGATGCCCGCGGGCGAACATCACCTGATTTCGTTTGAAGCGGCGGCAGCACGCTTTGCGTCTGTGGTCGTTTCCGAAGGTACGGCGGACATCGCGGATTTCGGCATGGTACTGTACGAAAATCCCGACGCGGCATCGTTTGAATATGATTACGGCGACGCGGAACTGAACAACATCGTGAAAGCGGCGGTTAATACCTTCGCGCAGAACGCCGTGGACGTGCTGACCGACTGTCCGTCCCGCGAACGTGCCGGATGGCTCTGCGACAGCTATTTCTCCGCACGTTCGGAAGCTCTCTTCACGGGAAAGAATCTTGTGGAAAAGAGCAATCTCGAAAACTACGCGATGTGTCCCCAGTCGAAGTATCTGCCGGAAGGCATGATCCCGATGTGCTATCCTGCCGACCATAACGACGGCGTGTACATCCCGAACTGGACGATGTGGTATATTCTGGAACTCCGCAACTACTGGAAGCGCACCGGCGACGACGAAATGCGCCGGATGTCGAAGGACAAGGTCTACGGACTGGTGAAGTTCTTCGAAAAATATTACAACGAATACGGGCTTCTCGAAAACCTCGAAAGCTGGGTCTTCATCGAATGGAGCAAGTGCAACGATGGGGACTACATCAAGGGTCTGAACTATCCGTCGAACATGATCTGGGCGGCGGCACTGGAAGCGGTTGCGGAAATGTATGACGATCCCGCGCTGTCAGAAAAGGCGGCGGCAATGAAGTCGGCAATCCGCGAACTTGCATGGAACGGTGAATTTTTCGAAGACAACGCTGTCCGCGACGAAAACGGCAAACTTATCAAGACCGGGCATCTCACCGAAACCTGCCAGTATTACGCCTTCTACTTTGACGTGATCTCGAAGGACGAATACGCCGGCCTGTTTGAACGGATGCTGACAAAGTTCGGCCCGAAGCGTGATGCAAAGACGGTGTACCCGAATGTTTACCCGTCCAACGCAATCGTGGGGAACTACCTCCGTCTGGAACTCCTGCTCCGGTACGGCTACAAGGCGAACGTGCTTCAGGAATGCCGCGACTTCTTCTCGAACATGGCGAACCTGACCGGCACGCTCTGGGAACACTCGAACCTGAGCTGCAGCCTGAACCACGGCTTTGCGTCCATGGCGGCGGTGTACATTGACGAGTGCATGAAGAACTGATCGGACAGGAGAATATAATGGAAGAAAACGATAAGAATACACAGCAGAATCCCGAAACGGAAGAATCCAACGCCGCCAGACGGCTGCGGATGCTCGGTCAGGATTCCGACGATGCACAGGACGACGAACCGCTGGAAATTGACCGGTGGGGAAATTTCTGGTACCATCATAAATGGAAGGTACTGGTGATTTCCTTCTTCACGGTCGTTCTCGGCGTAGCGGTCATGCAGTTCGCCGGTCAGCAGAATCCGGACGTTTACGTCATTTACGGCGGTCCTCTGTATATCACGCCGAACGAAAATCAGAAATTCTGTGACGCGGTGGAATCCCTTTGTCCCGACTACAACGGTGACGGCAAAACGTACGTTCAGCTCAACGACATGGTGTTCATGACCGAAAATCAGCTGAACGAAATGATCGCCGCCAACGAGGAAAGCGGAGAAGACGTTGCCTACGACCGCCTGTCAAACGCGCAGGTACAGGAACGGTTCACCTACGAAATTTTCGGCGGGGAAGCGTCGATCTGCATTCTCGCGGAGGAGCAGTATGAAGAAGTGTACGGAAGCGGCGGATTCCTGCCCCTCGCGGAAATTTTCGGAGAGGACGCGATTCCCGAAGGAGCCGTGGACGACTGCGGCGTACGTCTGAATGAAACGAAGTTCTGGAAATTCTACGGTACGGCGGAAATGTTCCCGGAAGATGCCGTGATTGCTCTGCGCCGAGTTTCGACGATGTCCGCGCTGACGGGCAAGTCGAGAGCGGAAAAGCAGCACGCGGTCAGCATGGACGTGTTCAAAAACATCATGAATTACGAATATCCGGAAGGATATGTCGAACCGGACGAGGAACCGGCAGAAACGGAGATGCCGTAAGATGGAAAATCTTTTTGTAACCCTTGCGGTCTGCTTTTTCGCGGGGATGGGCGCGGGACTCGGCACCGGATTTGCCGGAATGAGTGCCGCCGCCGTGATCTCGCCGATGCTGATTACGTTTCTCGGACTGGAGCCGTACACCGCTGTCGGCATTGCGCTGGCGAGCGACGTTCTGGCAAGCGCGGTGTCGGCGTACACCTACGGAAAAAACAAAAATCTTGACGTAAAAAACGGCCTTGTCATGATGATGACGGTGCTGGTCTTTACCATGGTCGGAAGCTGGGTCGCCAGTAAGGTTCCCCAGCAGACGATGGGCAGCTTTTCGCTGTTCATGACGCTGATGCTCGGCGTGAAGTTCATCGTCAAGCCGGTCATGACGACCAAGGAAGCGATGGAGAGCGTCCCGCTGAAGCAGCGGATCATCCGTTCGATCCTGTGCGGCGCGGGGATCGGCTTCATCTGCGGCTTCGTCGGCGCGGGCGGCGGAATGATGATGCTTCTGATTCTCACGACCGTTCTCGGCTACGAGCTGAAAACCGCCGTGGGAACGAGCGTGTTCATCATGACGTTTACCGCGCTGACCGGTTCGCTGTCGCATTTCACCATTGACGGGATGCCCGATCCGATGGTGCTGGTACTGTGCGTGGCGTTCACGCTTCTGTGGGCACTGATCGCCGCAAAATTCGCCAACAAAGCCCAGCCGAAAACGCTCAACCGTGCCGTCGGCGCGGTACTGGTAGTACTCGGCGCGGTGATGATCGCGGTGAATTATCTGATGTGAGGATGTTCTTGGGGGAAGGAACCCTTTTTGGAAAAAGGATTCCTTCCCCCAAACCCCTATCTTTTCAAAAACTTTTATACGGATAAAAACAGACAAAGTTTGTGCAGATTTGATGTGAAAAACTCCTGTACGATTTACAGACGGTTTTTCTTACAGAAAATCTGCACAAACTTTGTCTTATTTTTTTGTTGAAAAGTTTTTGAAGAGGGGTTTGGGGAGGGACTTTTTTCAAAAAGTCCCTCCCCAAGAAAACTTCCACTCATCTCCAAGCCAGCTTGTCGGAGTAGTCGAAGTAGTATTTCAGGCTTTCGCCGGGGACGTTCCACGGAATGTGGTTGCCGATGCACATGAAGTAGCCGCCGCACATCTTGCCCGTTTCGACCATGCGTTCCACCATTTTGCGGATGTCGTCTTTGGTGCCGTAGGTCAGGATGCGGTTGTCGCCTTCGCCGGCCATCATCATGTCCGGGTATTTCTTTGCCATTGCCTTGTAGTCGCAGTAGGGTTCGGAGATCAGACCGGTCGAACCGCAGCGGATGAGGTCATCGACGAACACGTCCGCCTTGCCGTCCGCAACGGAATAGGGACGGATTCCGGCGGCACGGAGCATTCCGAAGTATTCCTCGTAGCGCGGGAAGACGTACTTGTTCATCCATTCCGGCGAGCAGATCGCGCCGTTCGTCATGGCAATATCGTCGTGGCAGGAGCAGAAATTGACCGGCAGCTTCGCAAACGAACGGAAGACGCGGCGGTTGATTTCCGCGAATTCCTCCATGACCGGCTCGAATTCCTCGTCGAGGCAGGACGCGAGGAACATTTCCCAGCCGAACGTCAGCATCGGCCACATGATGGTCGTGTTGTAGAAGCCGCAGGACGACATAGAGAATTCCGGTGCTTTTTCCCATTCGGCAGGATAGCCTCTGCGGTAGCTTTCGTAGAGCTTCTGTTCGTCGGAATAGTCGCGGTTTTCCACAACGAACTTCCATTCCGAGAAGTCCGCGTGTTCGAGCGGGTGGAAATTGAAGACATCCTCCACGGTCTTGAAATATTTTTCGCCGTGTTCAAAGGTGGCGGTTTCGCTGTCACCCCAGCGGACGGTGTGCTTATCGGGATTGGAACTTTTTCCGGTATTGCCGAGCGTCGGACGCGGAATCGGTTCGTTGGTCGCCGGGATCGGGAGACTGAGCATCGGATACAGCTCCGCCAGCCGCAGACGGCAGTCACGGGGACGGTCGTAATGGTCGATGCCGGTCAGGTAGGTTTCCGCATCGGGATTCGACCACCATTCCATGTGGAGAATCCTCTTGCCGCCCTGACCGATCATGGCCATATAGCGTTCTTTTTCTTTCTGGGATACCATAAGTGCCTCCTGTTTTAGTCTTTGATTGCCAGCGTTGCCCAGAAGCAGGGGACGCCGTGTTCGTGCAGATATCCGCGGCCGTTGGTGTCTTCGTAGATGTCGAGAAGACGGAACCCGGCTTTGAGCTGACCGCGCACCTGTTCCTCGATGGTGTGGGAGAACTGAACCCCGTCATCCGCTGCCTGAAGTTCGTCGAAAAGCTGCTTGTCCTTCAGCGGATTGAACGGCAGGGAATATTTGATCGTCTTTTCGTCGTTGTCCATGTCCACGAGAAAGTTCATGCCGTTGTCCAGCCCTGCCATCAGGCGGCCGCCCGGTTTGAGAATGCGGTAACATTCGCGCCAGATCGGAAGGACTTCCTCGACATAGCAGTTCGATACCGGATGGAAGATCAGATCGAACGTGTTGTCCGCAAACGGAAGCGGTTTCGTCATATCCGCACGGACGATGCTGATATCGTAGCCTTCCCGCTTTGCAACTTCGCGCTCACTTTCAAGCTGACGTTCCGAATAGTCGAGGACGGTGCAGTCCGCGCCGTGTGCCGCGAAGACCGGCATCTGCTGACCGCCGCCTGCCGCCAGTCCGAGAACCCTGCATCCTTCAAGCGGCGGATACCAGTCGGACGGAACGGGTTTGGTGGGGGTGAGGACGATGGAAAGTTCGCCGTTTTTGGCGGCGAGGAACTGTTCATGGGAGATCGGAATCCCCCATTCCCAGCCTTCGTCCACCCACCGGTCGATGGTTTTTGCGTTAATTTCGGTATAATTCATTGGTTTCTCTCATTTTCTGCCGATTTCGTCCGCCGGAATGTCCGGGAATCCTTCTCTCGGCGTGACGAATTTCAGCGTTTCCGCGTCCAGACCGGCTTCTTCACAGCTGTGATAGGTGTAATTTTCGCCGATGTCGTTGTAATCGTAGACCGACTGTGCCATCCAGCCGAACCGCGCGTCCGCATTAATAATAATGTTGTTTTCCACAACGCTGTTCGCCGGATTGATCGGGAAATCGGGATCGTTGAATTTGTCGAAATCCTTGATAATCCGCGCGAGCGTCGGATATTTTGCCGCCCACAGTTCGCTCGTGTACGGAACCTGTTCGAGCTTCTTCCAGTGCGGCGCATCCGGAGTATCGCACGACTGATGTGCCCATCCGCCGTTGACGAAGCCGTCGCGGTTGCGGTCGTCGTACGAAATCGGCGCTCTGCTTTCGCCGATGATGATGTTGTCGCGTACCACGTTGTCGCGTCCGCCGCCGACGAGGAAGCCGTTTTTCTTCACGTCGATCAGGATGTTGCCGTACGCCGTCTGACCGGAAAGACCGTCGTCCCAGTAGATGCCGTCCGGATAGAATCCCTCGCCGCCGATGGTTTTCAGCAGGTTGTACCGGATGACCGTGCCGTGACCCGCCCAGTCGTAGCCGGAATAGATCGCACCCGCGTCGCTCGAATGCAGAACCACGTCGTGGATGTAGTTGTATTCAATGAGGTGTTCGTTGCCGCCGTAGCCGATGGCCATGTGCGGCGAACCGGAAATTTCGTTGTGCGCGCAGACATTGCCCACGCCGTTGAGATTGATGCCCGACTGATAGGTCTGGTAAACTTCCGAGAAGTCGTGGATGTAGTTGTTCACCGCGCGGTTGTTTCCGGGCGTGAGCGTCGTACGGTCGCCGCCGGTGAGATGGATGCCGCCGCGTCCGGTACGGGTGATTTCACAGTTTTTCACCGTATTGTCCGAACCGGTCAGCACAACCCCGTGGCTGGCAACGTTCTTGATGAGAAGTCCGTCGACGGTGATGCCGCTTCCGCTGCCGACAACGGCGGATTCGCGGGTACAGGTCATCGTGAAGCCGGAGAGGGTCAGATTGTTTACGCCGCTCAGCTGAATCAGCGGTACGGTCGCAAGAGAAATGTCAAATACGGCATTTTCGGAGGACGGGTAGACGTACAGCAGACCGTTTTTGCGGTCGAGATAGAATTCGCCCGGAACATCAAGTTCTTCGAGAATGTTGTAGAAGTAGTACAGCGCACCTGCACGAGCCGCGTAATGGCTGACGAAGAGCGGCTTGACATAGCGGTTGACGGTGTTGATTTCCGCAACCGGCGTGGAGCTGTCCGCCCAGTCCCAGTAGAAGTAGCCGAACATCCATGCGGTGGAGGTGTCCTTCCATGTCCTGACCCGTTCGTTGGTCGCTTTGTCCATGATGTAGGTACCGCCGCGGGGATTCCGGTGGGATGCCCAGTCGCGCCAGTAATTCTGCGGCGGAAACTCCGCAACATCGCCGACATCGAGAACCGCGTCGAGCTTGAGATAACCGGTGTCGGGATAACGTGCGAGGGTCATGCGGCGGTCATCCTCGAATACTTCAATGTTGATGCCGTCGCGCCAGCCGTCATATTTGTCTGCGGTATGGTAGGAACCGATCGGGAACAGCGTGTCGTAGGCATCCGGAAGAATACCGTATGCCTTCAGATCGATCACTCGGACGCATTTTGCCGCTTCGGGATTCAGTCGTCCGAGAATTTCCGGGGAAGGAACGGCCGTGTCCGCGTACGGAATGGTCAGACCGCCGGTGATGACGGCTTGTTCGGAAGTGCGGTAGGTGTCGCCGCTGTCGCGCGAATCAAAAACGAGCGTTTCGCGGTACGTTCCGGCGAGAACTTCCACGGTCACGGGAGCGTCGGTCTGACGTGCGGCTTCCTGCGCCCGTGCGATGGTTTTGAATGGAAGCGCGCGGCTTCCTTCATTTTGGTCACATCCGGATGGACTGACGTAAAACAGAATTTCGTTCATGGAAAAATCCTTTCTGTGAAACAATGGATTTTGGTTGATTTCATTGTAGCACAGAACCCGGAATTCCGCAAGATGTTTGCGCGGATTTTCGTTTTTGTAAACATTTTTTGCATTCGGAATATGGCGTTGACAAATATACGCGGACGTAGTATAATTATAAGCATCATTTTGAATTTGAATCCGGTTTTGAATAATCGGATTTATAAAAATTCATTTCGACGAACTCCAAATTTGTACAAACTCAAAAAAATTATTCGTATAAAAAGGTTTTGGAAAGGGGTTCGGGGAAAACCTTTTCCTTAAAAAGGTTTTCCCCGAGAAACATTATTTCACTATGGCACTCACACTTGCTGAAAAAATTCTGAAAGCGCATACCGTGGACGGGGAATTCAAGAAGGGCTCCGAAATCGGGCTGAAAATTGACCAGACCCTCACGCAGGACGCGACCGGCACCATGGCTTATATCGAATTCGAAGCGATGGGCATCCCGCAGGTTCGCACCGAGCGCAGCGTCGCTTACATCGACCACAACACCCTCCAGTCCGGCTTTGAAAACGCCGACGACCACCGCTTCATCGCCTCCTGTGCGAAGAAGCACGGCATCTATTTCTCCCGTCCCGGCAACGGCATCTGCCATCAGGTGCATCTCGAACGCTTCGGCGCACCGGGCAAAACCCTCATCGGCTCCGACAGCCATACCCCGACCGGCGGCGGTATCGGCATGATCGCCATCGGCGCGGGCGGCCTTGACGTTGCCGTTGCGATGGGCGGCGGCGCGTACTATATCACTTACCCGAAGATCGTCAATGTCGTCCTCACCGGCAAGCTCTCTCCGTGGGTTGCCGCAAAGGACGTGATCCTCGAACTGCTCCGCCGTATCTCCGTCAAGGGCGGCGTCGGCAAAATCATCGAATATACCGGCGAAGGCGTAAAGACGCTGTCCGTTCCCGAACGTGCGACCATCACCAACATGGGCGCGGAACTCGGCGCGACGACCTCCATCTTCCCGTCCGACGACGTTACCCTTGAATTCCTCAAGGCAGAGGGCAGAGAAAATGTCTTCGTTCCCATGTCCGCCGATCCGGACGCGGAATACGACGAAACCATCGAAATCAACCTCTCCGAACTTGTTCCGATGGCAGCCTGCCCGCATTCTCCGGACAACGTCAAGCCCATCACCGAAATCGGCAGGATGAAGATCGACCAGGTCTGCATCGGCTCCTGCACCAACAGTTCGCTTTACGATATGCTCAAGGTCGCGTATATCCTCGACGGCAAGACCGTTCATCCGGACGTGTCCCTCGCCATCGCTCCCGGCTCCAAGCAGGTTCTCAATATGATCGCCGAAAACGGCGCACTCTCCAAGATGATCGACGCGGGTGCAAGAGTTCTCGAATCGGCATGCGGCCCGTGCATCGGTATGGGTCAGTCCCCGAACTCCAAGGGTATCTCTCTCCGTACCTTCAACCGTAACTTTGAAGGAAGAAGCGGTACCAAGGACGGTCAGATTTACCTCGTATCTCCGGAAGTTGCCGCCGCATCCGCGATTGCCGGATACCTCTGCGACCCGCGCGAACTCGGCGATATGCCCGAATTCAAGCTGCCGGAAACCTTCACCGTCAACGACAACATGATTACCCTCCCGGCTCCCGCAGACGAAGCGGATTCCGTGGAAATCAAGTACGGTCCCAACATCGCGGGCTATCCGGAAACCGCACCGCTTGCCGAAACGATCAAGGCGGAATGCTCCCTCAAGGTCGGCGACAATATCACGACCGACCACATCATGCCCGCAGGCGCGAAGATTCTCCCGCTCCGCTCGAACATTCCGGCGATCTCCAACCACTGCTTCACCGTCTGCGACGAAACCTTCCCGAAGCGCGCGAAGGAACTCGGTCAGTCCATCATCGTCGGCGGCTCCAACTACGGTCAGGGTTCCTCCCGTGAACACGCGGCACTCGCTCCGCTGTATCTCGGCGTGAAGGCGGTCATCGTCAAGTCCTTCGCAAGAATCCACCGTCAGAACCTCATCAATGCCGGCATCCTCCCGCTCGAATTCGTGAACGAAGCGGATTACGACACCGTGGAACAGAGCGACGTTCTGGAACTTGCGGACGTCCGTGCAGCCATCGAAAACGGCGGCGAAATCGTCGTGAAGAATGTCACCAAGGGCACACAGTTCACCGTGAAGTGCGAACTCAGCAGCCGTATGAAGGACATCATGCTCTGCGGCGGTCTTCTCGATTATACAAAGGCAAATCTGAAGTGAAAAGCTAATAGCTAAAAGTGAATAACGTGAGTTCGACGGTATTCCATATTGACGGCTTCACCGCTCCCTACGGGTGAAGTTGTTGATGCAGATATCCATCGAACTCACGTTGAATAGTGAATAGCTGGCTGAATTTTATGTCTGTTCGCTTGACGGACGTTTGGGATTAGTTATTCACTATTCACTCTTAGCTCTTAGCTCAAAATAAGGAGTTAGTATGAACAAAATCAAAATGACAACGCCCCTCGTCGAGATGGACGGGGACGAAATGACCAGAGTCATCTGGCAGTGGATCAAGGATATTCTGATCCTCCCTTACGTTGACCTCAAGACCGAATACTACGACCTCGGCCTCGAATACCGCAACGCGACCAAAGACCAGGTAACGATCGACTCCGCGAACGCAACGAAAAAGTACGGCGTTGCCGTCAAGTGCGCGACCATCACGCCGAACGCTGCCCGCATGACCGAGTACAACCTCGACGAAATGTGGAAGTCCCCGAACGGTACCATCCGCGCGATCCTCGACGGTACCGTATTCCGTACCCCGATCATCGTGAAGGGCATCACGCCTTACATCCCGACGTGGACGAAGCCGATCACCATCGCGCGTCACGCGTACGGCGACGTTTACAAGAACACCGAAATGCAGGTTCCGGCGAACACCACCGCATATCTCGTTTCCGTGGATGAAAACGGCAACGAAACCCGCGAACTGATCCATAGGTTCGGCGATTCCGCAGGCATCGTGCAGGGCGTTCACAACGTGGATGCGTCCATCAAGAGCTTTGCAAGAAGCTGCTTCAACTTCGCGCTCGATAGGAAGCAGGATCTGTGGTTCGCTTCCAAGGATACCATTTCCAAGAAGTACGACCATCGCTTCAAGGACATCTGGGCGGAAATCTACGAAACCGAATACAAGACAAAGTTCGAAGAAGCGGGCATCGAATACTTCTATACCCTCATCGACGACGCGGTTGCGCGCGTGATCCGCAGCGAAGGCGGCTACATCTGGGCGTGCAAGAACTACGACGGAGACGTTATGAGCGATATGGTGGCGACCGCATACGGCAGCCTTGCCATGATGACCTCCGTTCTCGTTTCCCCGGACGGCAATTACGAATACGAAGCGGCGCACGGTACCGTACAGCGTCACTACTACAAGCACCTGAAGGGGGAAGAAACCTCCACGAACAGCGTTGCGACCATCTTTGCGTGGACGGGCGCACTCCGCAAGCGCGGCGAACTCGATGGAAACGCGGACCTCATGGCATTCGCAGACCGTCTCGAAGCGGCAACGATTCAGACCATCGAAGACGGCGTGATGACCGGCGACCTGTATCTGCTGTCCAGGCTGGAGAACAAGAAGAAGGTCAACACGAAGGAATTCCTTCAGGCAATCGCGGAAAGACTGTAAAAAAATGTCCCTTCGGACAGAATCCATAGGAAAAAGCACCTGACGGTGCTTTTTCTTCATAAAATCCGCCTTTTCCCTTGACAGATTGACGTTTTTGTGATATCATACAAGTATTGATAATGGAGTCCGATATCGTTATCATCAAAAAAATTTTTTCGAAAAACGGAGAGTCGTTATGGAAACAAAACGAAATATTAAGTATTTCACCGCCCCGCCGGTCTCCATTCCCGCACTGATCGGTTGGGTGATCGTTGTCATCGGTGTCATCTGCATGACGATGCGCTGGATGAGAATTGCCGGCATCATCATGGCAATCGTAGGCTTCGCAGTCGTTGTATTCACCTCCGGCGGCAAGTCCACGGATACGGACCTTGAGTTCCAGATTTCCGAACGTATCAAGAACCTTCAGGAACGTTCCGAAAAGAAGTTTGAAGTTTACGAAAAGAACTTCCTCAAGATGCTCAAGCCGGTTAACCTCCGCGGTTACGACTTCCTCGCAAAGGAAGAACCCTTCTACTTCAAGAAGGGCGCAGACGGTGTAAACCGTACCAACTACTTCGCAGGCTGCAACCTGATCTTCACCAGTGAAAAGATGTTTGTTTTCGGCAGACGCTTCTCCCTCACCGATGAAACCATCGACGCAGACTTCACCGGTTCCTACTTCTTCACCGAACTCGACAAGGCAGAACTTGAAGAAAGAGTTTACGAAGCCAAGAAGGGCGACCGTACCATCGAAGTCAAGTACTACATCTTCCGTATCCTCAAGGCGGACGGTACCAATGCACTTGAAATGACGGTTGACTACGGCGCAGACATTGACAAGTACGCAGACATGATCTCCCGTGCGATCGTTACCCGTCAGAAGGAACTCGCAAAGAGAGCCGAAGAAGCTGCTCAGAGACGTGCGGAATTCCGTGCAAGAGTCGAAGCAGAAAAGGCTGCAGACGCTGCCGCTGCTGCTGCAGAAGCCGGCAACTGAATCGAAAATTCCATATAAGAACAAACCACCGATTCTGTCGGTGGTTTTTCTTGATTTCCGGAGGATGGTGTGGTATAATGGAAGCATCATCCAAAGAGAGAAGGAGAGTTCTATGAAAGACGAACTGACAGCGGTCGATATACAGAAAATGAAAGAGGAGATCGAGTACCGGCAGGCGGTGCTGACCCCGAAATTCAAGGAGGAAGTCGCGCGTACCCGTGCGCTCGGGGATTTGTCCGAGAACGATGAATACCGCAGTGCAAAGCGGGAACTGAACCGGAATTACAGCCGTATCCGCTATCTGAAGGCGATGATCGAAACGGCGGTCGTGATCGAGGTGGCGAATTCCGGCGAGGATACCGTGGATTTGTTCGACCATGTGACGATCTGGTATGAGGACGACGAGGAAGAACGCACGATCACCATCGTCACGACGCTCCGCAACGATGTTTTGAACGATCTTATCAGCAAGGAATCGCCGCTCGGGAAGACGCTGCTCGGCAAAAAGGTCGGTGACCGCGTGAAGATCGACGTAAATGAAAACTATTCGTATTATGTGGAAATTCGTTCGCTGGAAAAGGGAGCGGACGACGCATCACTGAACATCAACTGACATTTCCGGAGGAAACTATGGACGTTTGTTTTATTGCACACCGCGGGTACAGCGGGAAGTATCAGGAAAATACGGAAGAAGCGTTCCTTGAAGCCGTAAAGCACGGTTCCGGCGGGATCGAGACGGACGTGCGGACGACAGCGGATGGGGTACTGGTCGTGAATCACAACAGTACGGCGGTCTTTGCGGACGGGACGGAGCTGGAGATCGCGTCATCTACGTTTGCAGAACTGACGGAAAAGCCGCTGAAGAACCGGTTTACGGATACGGAACTTCACCTCTGCACGTTCCGGCGGTATCTGGAAATCTGCCGCGAAGGGAACATGGTCTGCTTCATCGAATTCAAGGGTTCGTTCACGGACGAAATGATTCACAAGGCGTTCACGATGGCGGCGGAAGTGTACGATCTGCGGATGTGCGAGCTTCAGTCGTTCCATTTTGACAATCTTGTCCGCGCGCATGAGGCGTTCCCGGAACTGAAGATCATGCTGACCTGCGGAAAGCATGATGCCGAGGTGGATCGTGCGCTCGAGTACGGTTTTGACATTGACATGGACTACAAGGGCATCGAAGCGGAAACGGTGAAGCAGTTCCACGACGCGGGACTTCTCGTCGGTCTGTGGACAGCGAACACAAAGGAAGCACTGGATTTCTGTCTCGGAATGAATGTGGACTTCATCGAATCGGACGTGTTTGCAAACGAAAAAGGCGAATAAATCAACGAAAACCGGTGTTTCTCAGGCACCGGTTTTCCGATTTTTCAGAGGGCTTTCGTACGTTTTACCCACTCGTTCCACCGCGCGTCGGCGGACATTTCGGCATAAACGTCGTCGTAATCCGGTGCGGTCCAGATCGGCCAGTGATCCGCGAGATCGGGCGCGATCTTTCCGTGAACCCAGCGTTCCTTCCGCATCGGGACGGTTTCCAGAAGGGGCGTCGTATACGTCGGATGGTCGATCGTTTGGACGGAATCGTACAGGGCGTTGAATTTTTCCGCGTGATCCGCCGCCTTGCCCAGGGAAGCGAATGCTTCATCGTGCATTCCGCACCGCCACTGATGTTCGGACAGGTACATCAGAAGTTCGCAGACAACGGAATGATACCCGCCGAGATTGCCGTCTTCAAACAGAAGTTCGAACAGATGAATCGCGCCGGACAGCATTTTTACGGGGATATCCGTATCGAACAGCGCACGCTTGCTCATGAGGGTGTAGACCGTCTGACTGGCGAATTCATTTGCCAGTTCGACGAGGGATTCGCCTTCGTACCGATGCTTTTCCGCGCCGTCCACGGCGTAGGAACGCAGGAGTTCGCGCGAATACCGGAGCGGCGGCATCCGTTCGGCGAGGGCGAGCCCTTTTTCGTATTGCCCGAGATTGCAGCAGAGAAGGGTGAGATTGTAGATCGAATCATGGAGAATTTCGGGGGATTTGACCTCGTCGAGGAGCTTCTCGAACAGCCGGACGGATTCGTTCCAGTAGGAATTTTCCCGATGCTGTTCGATGTCGTGGACGAGGTAGCCATCGGCATTATAGTCAATATGTTCGTGCAGATGCTGCCATCCGGCTTCGGAAAGAGTGGCGGCGAGCTGATAAAGGATGCGTTCGTCACCGGGAAAATCGAGGACGGCGGTGCGGAGAAGTGCAAGACGTTCGTCCACGTCGGTGTTCTGATTGGCTTTGCGGAGAATGTCTTCGATTTTTGCTTCACGGTCGCTCTGGAAGCCGAAAAGTTCGTCGATGGACGTGCCGAAATAGGCGGCAATGGCGGGAAGAAGTTCGAGATCGGGGTACGTTGTCCCCATTTCCCAGCGGCTGACAGCCTGCGGGGAGACACCGAGCGCGTCGGCGGTTTCCGCCTGAGTACGGTTGCCGCGCAGACGGAGGGAACGGATTTTCTGACCGAGTTGGACTTGCATGGGAATACCTCCGTGGAAGTTGAAATGGAGAACCGGTTCTGTGGATATTATAGCAGAGGGACAGCCGGCAGGTCAAGCATCCATCGGTTGCGGAAAATTCAATCGGAGTGAGGATTATTTTGACGGAAGTAAACTGGTAAATACACCCATACAGCAAATACACCTGTTTCGGACAAGTCGGTACTACCCCCACTGTGCCGAGGAGGCAATGTCGTTAACTTAAGAGAAAATCAGGTTTCCAAGGCTCCCTCCGGGAGGGAGCTGTCACGAAGTGACTGAGGGAGTGCGCGTTACCAACAATTTGGTATTCCGCCGCAGGCGATTTGGGAGATTAGAGCAATTCCGGAAAAGAATGCGAAAGAGAAAAGGGGGAAATTGTTTGCAATGTCGTTAATTTAACGTGAGTTCGATGGATATCTGCATCAACAACTTCACCCGTAGGGAGCGGTGCCCTCGCCGCTCCGTCGAACGTTTTGGTTATACAAAATTTGATAAATCAAATCCTGCACTTCTATTCACAGACAATTTGTTTATCTAAATCGTTCGACGGAGCGGCGAGGGCACCGCTCCCTACGGGGGAAGCCGTCAATATGGAATACCGTCGAACTCACGTTATTCACTTTTAGTTATTAGCTCTTCACTAGAGCAATTCCGGAAAAGAATGCGAAAGAGAAAAGGACGATTCGCTCTGTATTGCATATTTTTATGGAATTGCTGTAACAACATTGCCTCCTCGGCACAGTGGGGGTATATACGACTTGTCCGAAACAGGTGTATTTGCTGTATGGGTGTATTTACCAATTATATGCCGTGTTAAAATTTACAGAACAGTTGACAGATTTGAAGAAATATTGTATAATAATGACGTTATCTTATTATTGTACGGAGAATACACAATGAAAACAAAGCTCTCACTCATCCTCGCCATGCTCATGCTGGCATCCGCCGCTCTGACGGCGTGCAGCGACGCGGGTACCGATAATACCGACGCGTCCGGCGATACCACCGTGACCGATACCCCTTCGGCGGACGAAGAAACCGAAGCCGAAACCGATGCACTTGACGCGCGTGCAGCGATCCCGGATGATCTGCCGGAAATGAACTTTGACGGCCGCAATTTCATCATCCTCGGTTCCGAACCCGGTTGTACACAGTATATCACGGTCGAAGAACTCAACGGTGAAATCGTCAACGACGCGGTCTTCCAGCGCAACCTTACCATCGAAGAACGCTACGGTGCAACAATTTCTCACTTTATCCCCGGCGCGACCGGCGCAGACTACGGTGTGACCTCCTCGACTGTCCGCAATGCCGTAACCGCAGGTGATTCCGATTCGTTCCACCTGATTTCCTATCACGTTGTCGAAGCGGGCAGCATCGCCGTTCAGGGGTACCTCATGAACTGGTACGAAATCCCCTACATCAATTTCGAAAAACCGTGGTGGTCCGATTCCAACGTGGACGACCTCTCCATGAATAACCACTGCTTCCTCGCGGTCGGTGACGCGGCACTCACGTCCGTTGCTTCCACCTACTGTAATTTCTATGACAAGGACGCGGCAAAGGACTACGGGATTGAAGGTCTTTATGAAACCGTTCGTGACGGCAAGTGGACAGTCGATTATCAGACGGAAATCGTTCAGCAGGTTGCCACCGATAAAAACGGTGACGGTCAGATGACTGCGGATGACTACTTTGGTCTGGCTTCCAGCCCGTATTCCGCGGTCAATACATACCTCTGGGCATTCGACAACCAGGTCTTCGTAAAGAATGACGAAGGCGTTCTCGAATTCTCTTACTACAACGAACGTCTCGTCGGTATTTTCGATAAGGTTTACTCTCTCTTCAAGGATACCAACGGCGTATGGGCACCGACCGGTCAGGGTCACGGTGTCGGCAACGATCAGTTCAAGAACTACGGTTCGCTGTTCCTGAACTCGACCATTTCCTATGCAATCAGCCTCGCGGATTTTGAACACGACTACGGCATCATCCCGTACCCGAAGTACGACGAAGCACAGCCGGAATACAAGACGATGGTTGACGGCGGTCACGAAGCAATGGGTATTGCCCTCAGTGCCGCAGACCTCGACTTCATCGGCGTTATGACCGAAGTGATGTGCGCGGAATCCTACAAGCAGGTTCTTCCGGCATACTACGATGTTGCTCTGAAGCAGCGTTACGCATCCTCTCCCGAAGACGCGGAAATGATCGAACTCTGCGTTGCATCCCGTGTCTTTGACCTTGGCTACGTTTACGACAACTGGAAGGGCGTTTCCTTCTATCTGGAATCCCTCATCAGCAATTCCGGCACCAAGGATATCACCTCTCACTACCAGAAGAACCAGAAAGCGGCAACCAAGTATTACGAAAAGGTTACGAAGGCATTCTATCCGGAAGGCTAAAATCCGAAATATATCCAATCCGAGAGTGAACGGCAGACTGCTGTTCACTCTTTTTTTATTTTTGTTGGATTTCCAACAGATTTTTTCAGAATTCTGTGGTATAATAGACTCATAAAACCAAGGAGGTATTCCCATGAATCTTGCATTTTTTGATGCCAAACCCTATGACAAACCCTCGTTCGACGCATTTGCCGCGGAAAACGGGATTACTATAAAATATTTCGAAA
Organism: Oscillospiraceae bacterium; assembly: GCA_015065295.1. GTDB lineage: Bacteria > Bacillota > Clostridia > Oscillospirales > CAG-272 > UMGS1696. The sequence continues at coordinate 9,835 of SVQN01000008.1, read as the reverse complement.
CCAAGCTCAACGAAGATACCGCCGAACTCGCGCACGGTTTTGACGCCGTCTGCGTTTTCGTCAACGATACCGTCAACGCCGCCGTGATCGACCGGCTGTGCGAACTGGGCGTTCGTGCGGTCGCTCTGCGGTGCGCCGGGTTCAACAACGTCGATATGAAGCACGCGTTCGGACGGATTCATGTTCTCCGTGTGCCTGCGTATTCGCCTTACGCCGTTGCCGAACACGCGATGGCACTCCTGCTGACCTCCATCCGCCGCATCCACAAGGCGTTCATCCGTACGAGAGACTATAACTTCAGTCTCGCCGGTATGACGGGATTCGATCTCCACGGAAAAACCGTCGGGGTCATCGGTACCGGTCGGATCGGACGGGTCTTCATGGATATCTGCCGCGGCTTCGGCATGAAAATTCTCGCTTACGACAAATATCCCGTCCCCGGCCTTGACAACGGCGATACCATCCGGTATGTGGAACTTGACGAACTGTTTGCGAACAGCGACATTCTCTCGCTCCACTGCCCGCTGACGGAAGACACCTACCATATCATCAACGAAGAAACCCTCGCGTCGTGCAAACGGGGTGTTGTGGTAATCAACACTTCGCGCGGCGCACTGGTCGATGCGGAAGCACTGCTCGCGGCGATCAAATCCCGCAAAGTGGGCGCGGCGTGCCTTGACGTATACGAGGAAGAATCGGATTTCTTCTTCGAGGACTATTCCGGCCACATTCTCGACGACGACACGCTGGCTCGTCTGATTTCCATGCCGAACGTGATCGTGACCTCGCATCAGGCGTTCCTGACCGAGGAAGCACTGACCAACATTGCGGCGACGACGATCCGGAATCTGCTGGAACTGTTTGAAACCGGAGAATGCCCGAACGAATTGTGCCACCGCGGCGGCGATACGCAGGACTGCAAAACAGGCAAGTGCTTCGGGTAAAACAACATCAGGAGGACATTATGCTCAGAAAAATCATAAAAATTGACGAAGAAAAGTGCAACGGCTGCGGCGCGTGTGCGGCAGCCTGCCACGAAGGAGCCATCGAAATGGTGAACGGCAAGGCGAAGCTGACCCGCGAAGATTACTGCGACGGTCTCGGCGACTGTCTGCCGGCGTGCCCGACGAACGCGATCACCTTTGAACTTCGGGAAGCACCCGCGTATGATGAGGAAGCGGTTCGCAGAAGTCAGGCGAAAAAGGCGGCGGCACCCGCGAAGCTCCCGTGCGGCTGTCCCGGCACGCAGTCGAAAACGATCCGCCGGGAACCGTCCCCGATGACCCGTCCCGCATCGTTTGCTCCCGCTCAGATCACCAGTCAGCTTCAGCAGTGGCCGTGCCAGATCAAGCTCGTGCCGGTCAACGCTCCGTATTTTGACGGTGCCAACCTGCTTGTTGCGGCGGACTGTACGGCGTTCGCTTACGGAAATTTCCACAACGAATTCATCCGCAATCACATCACGCTGATCGGCTGTCCCAAGCTGGACGAAGGCGATTACGCCGAAAAGCTGACGGCGATCCTTGCGAAAAACAACATCCGGAGCGTCAAAATCGTCCGCATGGAGGTTCCGTGCTGCGGCGGTCTGGAAAACGCGGTCAAGCGCGCGCTTCAGGCAAGCGGAAAGTTCATCCCGTGGCAGGTTGTGACGATTTCGACCGACGGAAAAATTCTGGAATAATTATTGAGATTTAGTCTTGACAAAGTCCGACGAATGTGCTATAATAAAGCCATCAAATAAACCTACTAACACACGAGGGAAATAGAATGACCATTACCAATGATATCCGCTACATCGGCGTAAACGACCATAAAGTTGACCTGTTCGAAGGCCAGTATGTTGTTCCGAACGGTATTTCCTATAATTCCTACGTTATCCTCGACGAGAAGATCGCCGTCATGGACACCGTGGACGCAGGCTTCACGCACGAATGGCTGGACAATCTCCAGAACACGCTCGGCGCACGCAAGCCGGATTACCTGATCGTTCAGCACATGGAACCCGACCACGCGGCAAATATCCACAATTTTGCGAAGGCTTATCCGGATGCACAGATCGTTTCCTCCTCGAAGGCGTTCGTCATGATGAAGAATTTCTTCGGTACGGACTTCGAAGACCGCCGGATCGTTGTCGGTGAAGGCGACACGCTTTCCCTCGGCAAGCACACCCTGACCTTTGTGACCGCTCCGATGGTACACTGGCCGGAAGTTATCGTGACCTACGACAGCACCGACAAGGTTCTGTTCTCCGCAGACGGCTTCGGCAAGTTCGGTGCCCTCGACGTGGACGAACCGTGGGCAGACGAAGCACGCCGCTACTACATCGGCATCGTCGGCAAGTACGGCGCACAGGTACAGGCACTTCTCAAGAAGGCAGCGGGTCTGGATATCGAAAAAATCTGCCCTCTGCACGGTCCGGTTCTCACCGAAAACCTCGGTTATTATCTGAATCTTTACAATACATGGTCGTCCTATCAGCCGGAAGCGGAAGGCATCGTGATCGCGTACACCTCCATTTACGGCAACACCCGCAAGGCGGTTCAGCTCCTGGAAGAAAAGCTGAAGGCGAACGGCTGTCCGAAGGTCATCGTCTACGACCTTGCACGCTGCGATATGGCGGAAGCGGTCGGCGATGCGTTCCGGTACAGCAAGCTCGTACTGGCAACCACGACCTACAATGCGGAAATTTTCCCCTTCATGCGCGAATTCATCAACCATCTGACCGAACGCAGCTTCAAGAACCGTACGGTAGCGTTCATTGAAAACGGAAGCTGGGCTCCGGTAGCGACGAAGATCATGAAGGATATGTTCGCAAAGAGCAAGAATCTGACCTACGCGGACAACACGGTACGCATTCTGTCCTCTCTGAACGACGAAAGCCTTGCACAGCTGGGTGCCCTTGCGGATGAACTCTGTATGGAATACCTCGCACAGCAGAGCGAAACGGCGAACAAGAACGACCTGACCGCGCTGTTCAACATCGGCTACGGTCTGTACGTTGTAACGTCGAACGACGGCAAGAAGGACAACGGTCTGATCGTGAACACGGTAACGCAGGTAACGAACACCCCGAACCGTCTCGCAGTAACGATCAACAAGGAAAACTACTCGCACCACGTTATCCGTCAGACCGGCAGGATGAACATCAACTGCCTGACCGAAGACGCACCGTTCAATGTATTTGAAGTTTTCGGCTTCCAGAGCGGCCGCAACGTGGACAAATTCGCGGACTGCGAACCTCTCCGCTCCGACAACGGACTGGTCTTCCTCCCGCGCTACATCAACTCCTTCCTCTCTCTGAAGGTCGAACAGTACATTGATCTCGATACGCACGGAATGTTCATCTGCTCGGTAACGGAAGCGCGTGTTCTCTCCGATCGTCCGACGATGACCTACACCTACTATCAGGACAACGTCAAGCCGAAGCCGGAAACCGAAGGCAAGAAGGGCTTTGTCTGCAAAGTCTGCGGCTACGTCTACGAAGGCGACGAACTTCCCGCCGACTACATCTGCCCCCTCTGCAAGCACGGTGCTGCGGATTTTGAAGAAATCAAGGAATAATGGGATTTTTCTTGGGGGAAAACTTTTTGAAAAAAGTTTTCCCCCAAACCCCTTTTCAAAAACTTTTCGGCTGGGAAAGAGATGGAGAGAGTTTGTGCAGTGAACCCCGGAACCTCGTTATCTCGGCATAGTGGGATGCACAGCTTGGATTTTTTGTTCTTTCATTTTTTGAAAATGGTTGACAAGGGTGTCCTGGCGTGATATAATATATATGGTTAGGACAGACTAACTTAATTTTATCCCGTGCAGTTAGCGTGAGCTAATTCGGAAGGCGGAGAGATATAAAGAAACGGTGGTTGCTATGACTCTGAGAGAGGCCAAAAAAGGACAAGAATATACGATCCTGCGGATTGAAACCGATGACGAAGAACTGAACGCATTTCTGTTTTCGCTCGGCTGCTACAGCGGCGAGAAGATCACGGTGATTACCCACCGCCGGAGCAGCTGTACGGTCTCCATCAAGGACGGACGCTACAACATCGACAAGCAGCTCGCGGAAGCGATCCTTGTCGAAGAATAAAGGACTTATGATTGATCTTCTGATAATACTCGTTCTGCTTGCCATCGCAGGCGGGATCATCTTCTATTTATACAAAGCAAAAAAACGCGGAGAAACCTGTATCGGCTGCCCCTACGCGAAAGAATGCGCGAAAAAGCACACAGCCAACTGTTCCTCCGTCAAAAAGACAAAATAAACAACAAAAACCGCAGGAAGAAAAAATCCTGCGGTTTTTTGTGTGCTATGCACAAACAAAAATACCCTTTTCCAGATGAAAAGTTTTTGGAAAAGGGTTCGGCTCCCTTTCATAAAGAAAGGGAAAAACCTTTTTTCAAAAAGGTTTTTCCCGAGAAAATTTTTGATTCGATTAACCAAGTCTTGCTTCGAGAGCAGCGAGTTCTTCGTGGAGTTCTGCGGGAACTCTGTCGCCGATCTGAGCGTAGAATGCCTTGATGTTTTCAACGTCTTCCTTCCAGCTGTCAACGTCAACGGAGAGGAGGTCGCGGATGGTGTCGATGGTAACATCATCAAGACCTTCGATGTTGATGTCTTCTGCCTTCGGAACGTAGCCGATAGCGGTGAGGTCAGCGTCAACGGTGCCTTCGCAGCGAGCGAGGATCCAGAGGAGAACTCTCATGTTGTCGCCGAAGCCGGGCCAAATGAAGTTGCCGTCAGCGTCGGTGCGGAACCAGTTAACGTGGAAGATCTTCGGAGCGTTCGGGATCTTCTTGCCCATTGCGAGCCAGTGTGCGAAGTAGTCACCCATGTCATAACCGGTGAACGGACGCATTGCCATCGGGTCACGACGAACGACACCAACTGCACCTGCAGCTGCTGCGGTGGTTTCGGAAGCCATGATGGAACCGACGAAGGTACCGTTCTGCCAGGAAGTGGACTGGTAAACCAGCGGAGCAGTCTTTGCACGGCGGCCGCCGAATACGATTGCGGAGATCGGAACGCCTGCGGGATTGTTGAATTCCCCCGAGAGGCACGGGCAGTTGATCGCCTTCGCGGTGAATCTGGAGTTCGGATGAGCACCGGCGGTCTTGACCTTGTCGGTCTTGTCGTAGGTCTTGTAGTCCCACGGTTCGTTTCTCCAGTTGCGTGCGTTAACCGGCGGGTTGTTGTCGAGACCTTCCCACCAAACGGTGTTGTCGTCGAGGTTGTGGCATACGTTGGTGAAGATGGTGTCCTTCAGGCAGGTGTGGAGAGCGTTCGGGTTGGACTTTTCGTTGGTACCGGGAGCAACGCCGAAGAAGCCGTTTTCGGGGTTGACTGCCCAGAGACGGCCGTCAGCACCGACGCGGAGCCATGCGATGTCGTCGCCTACGCACCATACCTTGTAACCCTGCTTAGCGTAAACTTCCGGCGGAATGAGCATAGCGAGGTTGGTCTTGCCGCAAGCGGACGGGAATGCAGCGGAGATGTACTTGACATCGCCGTTCGGGAATTCGATACCGAGGATGAGCATGTGTTCAGCCATCCAGCCTTCCTTGCGTCCGAGGTAGGAAGCGATACGGAGAGCGAAGCACTTCTTGCCGAGAAGAACGTTTCCGCCGTAACCGGAGTTAACGGACCAGATGGTGTTGTCTTCCGGGAAGTGGCAGATGTAACGGTTTTCTTCGTCGAGTTCAGCCTTTGCGTGGAGACCTTTGATGTAGTCGTCGCTGTCGCCGAGAGCTTCGAGGACGTTAGTGCCTACGCGGGTCATGATGAGCATATTGAGTACAACGTAGATGGAGTCGGTAAGTTCAATACCGTACTTAGCGAAGTCGGAACCAACGATACCCATGGAGTAGGGGATAACGTACATGGTTCTGCCCTTCATAGCACCCTTGTAGAGCTTGCCGAGCTTTTCGTAGCATTCCTTGGGGTCCATCCAGTTGTTGATGGTGCCTGCGTCTTCCTTCTTGGAAGTGCAGATGAAAGTTCTGCCTTCAACGCGCGCTACGTCGTTGACAGCAGTGTGGTGAAGATAGCATCCGGGGAGCTTTTCTTCGTTGAGCTTTATCATTTCGCCGGTGGAGCAAGCTTCCGCACGGAGTGCTTCCGCCTGTTCTTCGGAACCGTCGATCCATACGATCTTATCAGGGCAAGTCAGGGCTGCCATTTCCTCAATCCAGGAGAGGACATGCTTGTTCGTAACCATTTTCATTCTCCTTAAATTTTTTCGATATTTTCTTCTACTGAGTTATGTTTTTCTACGCTGTCTATTATATCAGATCTTTACGCAAAATGGAATTCTCAAAATAGTATATCGGTCATATATATATCGATAATACGGAGTGTGAATGGCTGTACTGATATCAGGGGAAAGAGCGCAATAAAGTTAAAAATAATATTGCAATGTGTTTAAAAACATGGTATAATATTTATAATTCACAACGGAAGGGTGTATTTTTATCAATATACTGCATATGAAGTACGCTGTGGAGGTAGCAAAATCCGGTTCTCTGAACAAAGCATCGGAAGTTCTGCTTATCGCGCAGCCGAATTTAAGCCGTTCGATCAAAGAACTCGAATATGATCTCGGTATCGTAATTTTTGACCGCACTTCGCGGGGGATGATATTGACACCGGAAGGGGAAGAATTCATCAATTTCGCGAAAGGGATTCTTTCGCAGATTGATCAGGTTGAAAAATATTATAAGGATAACTCAGCACGGAAACAGAAATTTTCCATATCCGTTCCGCGCGCCTGCTATATTTCGGAAGCATTTGCCGAATTTTCCAAATCGTTGACGAAAGAACCTGCGGAAATCTTTTATAAGGAAACGAATTCACAGAGAACGATCCGCAATATTCTTGAAAACAACTACAATCTCGGTATTATCCGTTATGCGGAAAATTATGATAAGTATTTTAAGGATATGCTGGAGGAAAAGGATATCGGTTACGAAATGGTGACCGAATTCCGGTATCACCTTTTGATGAGTACGGAAAGTCCGCTGGCGCAGAAAGATCATATCACGTTTGAGGATCTGAAAGGTCTGATCGAGATTGCCCATGCCGATCCGTATGTTCCTTCCATGTCTCTTTCAAAGGTGATGAAGGAAGAGCTTCCGGACAACATTGACCGCCGCATTTTCATCTACGAGCGCGGAAGTCAGTTTGATCTTCTGTCGAAAAATCCGGAAACATTCATGTGGGTATCGCTTGTTCCGGACAGTGTTCTGGAGCGTTATCAGTTGACAGAAAAAGTGTGTGTTGATAATACAAAAATATATAAAGATGTTTTGGTATATCGAAATGGATACAAATTATCGATGCTCGATAAACAGTTTATCACCGCATTGTGTGAAGCGAAAAGAAAATACCTGTAACAAAATAACAGCAAACGCCCGTATGTGCCTGTACGATAAGGTACATACGGGCGTTTGTTGTTTGTCAATCTATACCATTGTTATCGATACGGATATGACTGATATAACATTTTAAGAATTCCTTTCAGAAGCGTGATTTGTTATAATACTGCTGTAAACGATAAAATAGGGAGAAAACTGTGGAAAAAAGTAAGATAACAAAAGCGGTGCTGGGACGCTTGCCGCAGTATCTGGCGTTTCTGGAGGATGTATCCGCTCAGGATATACCGTTCATTTCCTCGACCAAAATTGCGAAAGAACTGTCTCTCGGGGAAGTGCAGGTTCGAAAAGATCTCAGTGTTGTCTGTGGGAAAGGAAAACCCAAACTCGGATACCGTACCGGCGACTTGATCAAAAGCATTGAATCCTGTCTGGGACAGAGCAAACTTACTCCTGCGGTGCTTGTCGGAGCCGGGAAACTCGGGAAAGCTCTGCTCGAATACGACGAGTTTGAAAAATACGGAGTTCAGATTATGGCGGCGTTCGACTGCAACGAACAGGTTCTGAAAATACACCGTTCTCTGGAAGTCCTGCCGATGTCACAGTTTCAGGGATTCTGCCGGACACATGAGATCCAGATCGGAATTATCACGGTCGGAGAAGGCTCCGCACAGGCGGTATGCGATCAGATGCTGGCAAGCGGAATTACGGCGATCTGGAATTTTGCACCGTGCAAGCTGCGGGTTCCCGAAGGATTTCTCTTCCTGCAGGAGAATCTGGCGGTATCGCTGGCGTATCTGAACAATCAATTGCTGGATCAAAAACGTAAGGAGAAAGAAGAGATATGAAATTAGACAGAGTGATTGCGGTACGGACCAAAAAGACCATTTACCGCGACGGTGACCGCTGCGTCAAGGTTTTCAATGTTCCCTACAGCAAGGCGGCGATCTTCAACGAAGCCTCCAACCATGTACGTCTGGAAGAAACCGGTCTCAGCATTCCGAAGGTTCTGGAAGTGACGAATCTGGACGGCAAGTGGGCGATTGTAACGGAATACATCCACGGAAAGACGATGGAGCAGCTGATGGCGGAGCATCCCGAAAACAAAACAACGTATTACCGTACATTTGCCGATCTTCAGAATACAATCCACAAAAAAGACTGCCCGTATCTGTATCGCTTGAAGGATGAGCTGAATCAGAAAATCAGTGTTTCCGAACTCGACGCAACTACCCGTTTTGACCTCCATAACCGTCTGGAAACGATGGCGAAGGGCACGGCGATCTGCCATGGCGATTTCTGCCTGTCCAACGTCATCCTTTCCGAAGACGGCATCTACTATACCATTGACTGGACTCTCGCTTCCTGCGGCAATCCTCTGGCAGATGTTGCTCAGACCTACATCATGCTCTGGATCAACAGCGGTTACGCTGACGCAGAACTGTATCTTGAGCTGTATTGCAGCGAAAGCCATGAAGACAAGGAAAACGTCTATGCATGGCTGCCGATCATCGGTGCGGCAATGTCTGTCCGCCGTCCCCTGCAGGAACGCACGGTCCTTCTGGAATGTGTGAATTCGCAGGATTTCAAAAATCATATGAAAAATTATTTTAATAAATAAAAGGAGATCCCATCATGAAAATCACAGTTTGCATCGGCAGTTCCTGCCATCTGAAAGGTTCCCGTCAGGTTGTTGAACAGCTCCAGGAGCTGATTGCCAAGTACGAACTCGGTGACAAGGTAGAACTCGGTGCTACCTTCTGTCTCGGCAAATGTCAGCAGGGCGTCTGCGTCATGGTTGACGAAGAATTCCACTCCGTATCTCCCGATACCGTAGATACCTTCTTCGACGAAGCGGTTCGCGCAAAGGTGTAAGAGCATGGTTATACAGGTTTGTGTAGGCAGTTCCTGCCATCTGAAAGGTTCGCCGGAAATCGTGGAACTTCTTCAGGAATCGATTGAAAAGGAAAACCTCGGAGACAGCGTCACTCTGGTCGGCAGCTTCTGTATCGGAAAGTGCAACCGCGTCGGCGTAACCATACAGGTTGACGATGAGATCCACACCGGCATTACACGCGAAAATTTCAAGGAATTTTTCAAAGAACAGGTTCTTAAGAAACTCTGATGGAAAGGGGGAACCAACCCATGCCGAATTGTCTGACGTTTAAAAAATCGAACTGCAAAAATTGTTACAAGTGTATCCGTCACTGTCCGGTAAAAGCGATCCGATTCTCCGGAAACCAGGCGCATATTATTGGAAATGAATGTATTCTCTGCGGACAGTGCTTTGTTGTATGTCCTCAGAACGCGAAGGAAATTACAAGCGAGCTGGAAAAAGTGAAAGTTCTTCTGCAAACCGGCGAACCGGTCGTTGTCAGCCTTGCTCCTTCCTTTATTGCCAATTACCACGGTGTCGGCATCCATGCCATGCGCGAAGCACTCAAAAAGCTCGGATTCTATGATGTGGAAGAAA